>CAYHEI010000342.1:0-1787 GCA_964355385.1 uncultured bacterium
CGGGGGGGCGGGCGCCGGGGCGCCACCCCCTCCCCCGCGGCCGGGGTGTTTCCGGGGGGGGGGGGGGCGCGCCCGGGGCGCGCCCCTGGTTTTCGCCTGGGCCCGCGGCATTGCTTGCGAGAGGAGGATGCATGCAGACATTTGAGGATATCGTCGTCGAGCAGCTCGCGGAGTTCGAGCCGGGGCTGGACGTCGCCGAGGTGGGGCACGTCATCCAGGTCGGGGACGGCGTGGCGCGCCTCACCGGACTCCTGAACGTGATGTCGGCCGAGCTGCTGGAGTTCCCCGGCGGCGTGGCGGGCATCGCGATGAACCTGGAGCGCGACGAAGTCGGCGCGATCCTGCTGGGCGACGCCTTCCACATCCAGGAGGGCGACCAGGTCAAGCGCACGGGCCGCATCATCCAGGTGCCGGTGGGCGACGCGCTCGTGGGCCGCGTGGTGGACGCGCTCGGCCGCCCGCTGGACGGGAAGGGGCCTGTGGCGGCGAAGGACCACCTGCCGATCGAGTCGCGCGCGCCGGGCGTGGTCGAACGGCAGCCCGTGAAGGAGCCGCTCCAGACGGGCCTCAAGGCCGTGGACGCGATGACCAACATCGGACGCGGGCAGCGCGAGCTGGTCATCGGAGACCGCCAGACGGGAAAGACCGCGCTGTGCCTCGACACGATCCTGAACCAGAAGGACTCCGGCGTGAAGTGCATCTATGTCGCGATCGGGCAGAAGAACTCCACGGTCGCCGCGCTGGTGCGGGTGCTCGAGGAGCGCGGCGCGATGGCCTACACGACCGTCGTCGTCGCGAGCGCCTCCGACGCCGCCGCGCTGCAGTTTCTGGCACCATACGCGGGCGCTGCGATGGGGGAGTACTACCGCGACAAGGGCGAGCACGCTTTGTGCGTCTACGACGATCTCTACAAGCACGCGGTGGCGTACCGCCAGCTCGCGCTCGTGCTGCGCCGGCCGCCCGGCCGCGAGGCCTTCCCGGGCGACATCTTCTACCTGCACTCCCGGCTGCTGGAGCGCGCGGCGAAGCTCTCGGAGGCGAAGGGCGGCGGCTCGCTCACGGCGCTCCCGGTGATCGAGACGCAGGAGGGCGACATTTCGGCGTACATCCCCACGAACGTCATCTCCATCACGGACGGGCAGATCTTCCTGGAATCGAGCCTCTTCTACCAGGGTGTCCGGCCGGCGGTGAACGTCGGGACGTCCGTCTCCCGCGTCGGCGGCGCGGCGCAGACCAAGGCCATGAAGCAGGTGGCCGGGAAGCTGCGATTGGACATGGCGCAGTACCGCGAGCTGGAGGTCTTCTCGAAGTTCGGCGCGGAGCTGGACAAGGTCACCGCGGCGCAGCTCGCCCGAGGCGAGCGGATGGTGGAGGTGCTCAAGCAAAAGCAGTACGCGCCGCTGCCGGTCGAGAAGCAGGTGGCGATCATCTATGCGGGGACGAACGGGCACCTGGACGACCTGCCCGTCGCGGCGGTGTCCCGGTTCGAGGCGGAGCTGTACGCGCATCTCGAGGCGAAGCGCCCCCAGATTCTCAAGGACATCAAGAGCCGGAACGAGCTGACCGACGAGATCAAGCAGGCGCTCGATGCCGCGCTGATCGAGTTCAAGTCGGAATTCGCGAAGTCGCTGGAAAGGAAATGACCGGAAACACCCGAGCGAGCGGGAGCGGTCGTCCGCGGGCCGACTCCTGGAGGCCGCGAGGCGCGGGGCCGGGGGGTGGGCGGGGGCGGCGGGCGGGGGGGGACCCCAGAGGCCCCCCGAAAAAGGTGCGCCCCCGCGTCAAAA
>CAYHEI010000342.1:1797-3969 GCA_964355385.1 uncultured bacterium
TCTATGTCGGTGTAAAGTAAATCACCGTAAACACCCTCGCGTGGGGGAGGGGTGGTCCGCGGGCCGACTCCTGGTGGCGGGGTGGCGCGCGCATGGGCGGGGCATTGGCGCGGCGGCCTTGCTGACAACGCATGGCCGCACTTAAAGAGGTCCGCCAGAGGATCAAAGCCGTCAAGGGCATCGAGCAGGTCACGAAGGCCATGAAGATGGTCGCCACGGTCAAGGTCAAGCGCGTGCAGGACCGGTTGGTCGCGATGCGGCCGTACGTGGACGCCCTCTACGGCATGGCCGGCCAGCTTGCGGCGGCGGGGATGGCGGGCGAGGACGGCGCGCCGGCGCATCCGCTGCTCGCGGCGGGGGGAGCGGGCCCCGCGACGCTCATCCTGATCGGTTCCGACCGCGGCCTGTGCGGATCGTTCAACACGGCGTTGTACCGCCACGTCATCGCCAAGACCGCCGAACCGCGTCCCGCGCTGATCCTCGTCGGACGCAAGCCCAAGGCGTTCTTCGCCCGCACCCGCCGCTTCGAGGTCACCAAGACGTACGAGAACCTGCCCTTCCCGATCGACTGGGCCACCGCGGAGACCATGACGCGGGACCTCGTGACGGTGTTCAGCTTCATGCAGCTCTCCCGGATCGAAATCGCCTACCAGCGCTTCGTGAAACCGGGCATCAGCCGGCCGGCGATCATCCCGTGGCTGCCGTTCTCGCCGCCGGAGGGCGGGACGGCAGGGGGCGCGGCGACCCCCAATTGCGAGCCGTCCGTCGCGGCGGTCCTGGAACTCATCCTCCCGCGCGCCTTGACCGCGCAGCTGCACCGGACGTTGCTGGAGTCGCAGGCGTCGGAGCAGGGGGCGCGTATGGTGGCGATGGAGAACGCCGCGACGAACGCCGAGGAATTGTCAGGCGACCTGACGCTGCTGTCGAACCAGTTGCGGCAGTCGGGCATCACGAAGGAACTTCTCGAGATCACCACCGGCGCGGAAGCGCTCCGGAATTAATCAAAGGAGCAGACATGGCGAGCACCGGAAAAGTTTCGCAGGTCATCGGCGCGGTCGTGGACGTGGAGTTCCCGGAGGGGAAGCTTCCCTCGGTGCACAACGCGCTCACGATCGAGGACGCCGGGTCCACGCCGCCGGTGCGGCTGACGCTGGAGGTGCAGCAGCACCTGGGCGAATCGCAGGTCCGTTGCGTCGCGATGTCCTCGACCGACGGCCTGCGCCGCGGGATCGCGGTGACCGACACCGGGGCGTCCATTTCGGTTCCGGTCGGCAAGGCGACCCTGGGCCGTGTCTTCAACCTGCTGGGCGAGCCGATCGACATGAAGGGTCCGGTCGCGGCCGAGAAACGTTCCCCCATCCACCGTCCGCCGCCTTCGCTGGCCGACCAGTCGGCCGAGCGGAAGATTCTTGAAACCGGGATCAAGGTCATCGACCTCCTCGTCCCGTTCGCCAAGGGCGGCAAGATCGGCCTGCTCGGCGGGGCCGGCACGGGCAAGACCGTCATCGTGCAGGAGCTGATCTTCAACCTCGCGAAGGCGCACGGCGGCGTGTCGTGCTTCGCGGGCGTGGGGGAGCGGACGCGCGAGGGCAATGACATGTGGCTCGAGATGACGCACTCGGGCGTCCTGCCCAAGGCCTGCCTGGTGTACGGCCAGATGAACGAGCCGCCCGGCGCCCGCTTCCGCGTCGCGCTTTCCGCGCTGACGATGGCGGAATACTTCCGTGACGAGGAGGGCCAGGACGTGCTGCTCTTCATCGACAACATCTTCCGCTTCCTGCAGGCGGGGTCCGAGGTGTCCGCGCTGTTGGGCCGCATCCCCTCCGCGGTCGGCTACCAGCCCACGTTGGGCGCCGACATGGGCGAGCTGCAGGAGCGTATCACCTCGACGAAGAAGGGCTCAGTCACCTCCGTGCAGGCCATCTACGTGCCCGCGGACGACTACACGGACCCCGCGATCGTCACGTCCTTCGCGCACCTGGACGCGCGCGTGGCGCTCGACCGCAAGATCGTGGAGCTGGGCATCTACCCGGCGATCCACCCGCTCAACTCGACCTCGCGGATGCTCGACCCCCAGATCGTGGGCGAGGAGCACTACCGGGTGGCGACCGAGGTGCAGCGCATCCTCCAGCGGTACGCCGACTTGAAGGACATCATCGCGATCCTGGGCAT
>CAYHEI010000343.1:0-3961 GCA_964355385.1 uncultured bacterium
CGACCCACGGCTCATCGTACTCGCCGGTGAAGGCCGTGGCGACGGAAAACGCGAGGGCCGTGTGGCCGGAGGAGAACGAGAGGCGGGCGCTCACGTTCTCGAGCGACGGCCCGTCCCAGGCGTCGGGCGGCCCGCCGCCACCCGGCCGGTGCCGGTGCGCCAGGAACTTGATCGCCGTGTTGAAGATCCCGGCCCCGACGAGGCCGTTCTCGAGCCCCCGGACGGCCGCGCGCTCCAGGCGCGTCGTGCCCGACCACCAGCCGCCCAGCGCCGCGAGCCCCAGGCCCGGGAAGACGTACGCTCCGTTGCCCAGGGCGTTCCCCACGACGGCCGCGCCGTCCGAGTCGCGCCCGCGGTGGGATTGCATCCACCCGCGGATCGCGCCGTCCCGCGTCATGAGCCCGAGCGTGGCGCCGGTCACGCCGGCCGCCACGGCCCACTCGCGCCGCCCCCAGGACAACGGCGCCGCGACGGCCCGGCCGGTTCCCCGCGCGGTCTCGATCCAAAACGGTCCCGTGACGACGCCGGCCATCGACAGCGGTTCAGCGGCCGCGAACGCGGCGGTCGCCGCCAGAATCAGGAGGATGCGATGAGCCCCCGGAGCCGCGCCCGGAACTCGGGATGGCAATCGCAGAACTTCACGTCGTCGGGCGCGATCGCGTACCCACCGGGCTCCGGGGTCTCCCGCGGCGCCTTGGCCTCCGCGTCCCACACCCACCTGCGCTGCGCCTTCCACGTCGCGATGACGCCGCGCATCCCGTCCTCGTCGTCCAGCCGCCACAGCCAATAGAGCAGACCGTGCGGATTGCCCCGGTGTCCGAGCACGATCTGCTTGGCGTAGAATCCCGTCCGTCGCATGGCCTCGGGCGTCACGGCCACCTTGCCGGACGCGTCGGGCAGCACGAGCACCGGCGCGTCCCACGCCCCCTGGCCGATGTCCCCTTTCAGGTACGCCTCCAGCCAGAAGTAGTGCTGGATGCCGTGCGGCGACCGGCGCCCCCACGCCGCGTACGCGCCCTGCACGTAGTCGCTGATCATCTTCGCCTGGATCACCGGACGGGCCTTGACGTACTCCACTAGTTCGGTCCGCGTCCATTCCTTCCGAACTCCATACGGAACCCCATAGACATCGCGGATGTTCCAGTCGGTCATCTGCCACGGGCCGACGGTCGTCTGCCCGATCAGGTCGAGGGTCTCCTCGGCCGAGGTGGCGCCCCACAGCCGGTCGGGCTTGTTGAACAATCCGCGGCCCTCCTGGATGGATTCCGCCCAGAGATCGACCAGCTCCACGAGGAGCGCCTTACCCTCGCGCTGGAGCGCGCCGAGCCCCGCGCGCGCGACGCCGAGCACCTCGCGCCCGCCGGCCCCGTACTCGTCGCCGATCACCCGGAGCAACGACGTGTACTGCCGCTCCGTCCGTTCCGCCGCGGGGGTGCTCATCCCGAGCCCTCCGCGAGCAGCGGGACGGGACACCGGCCCGTCGCGGGAGTCAGCCCGAGCATCGCATCGGCCGCCGCTTGGAGGGACACGTCGTAGAAGTTATAACACGCCGCGTACGTGCGCACGGACGGAAACGCCGAGAGATCTTGCGGGTCGCGCACGGCCAGGACGGCGAGGGCCGGCCGTCCCGGCCGGCCGCCGAGCGCGGCCAGCCGCCGGACCAGCACGGCCTGCGCCGGCGAAAAGCGGGCGTTGTACGTCCCGGCCACGACGACGTCCGCGCGCCGCGCCAGGGCGAGCGCCGCCCGGAGCGAGCGGGCGGGCTCCCGCGGGTCGAACAGCACCGCGCGCGTGCGCGGATGCCGCCGGCGGAACGCCGCGCCCAGCCGCACGGGCTGATTCCAACCGTACATGGTATGCAGCGGATCCACCACGACGAGGCGCGACGCGGGCGCCAAGCGCAGCGGAAGCAGCCCGGCCCCGTTGCGGATCACCGTGAACGCCCGGCGGGCCTGGGCGGCGGCGAGTCGTTGCGCCGCCGGAGAGCGCAGCGGCGGGAACGGCCCCCCCCGCGCCCGCCGCTTCAACGCCGCGACCCGCCCCGCGGACTCCCGCACCCGGCGCGCGACGGCGGGATCGCGCGACGCGAGCTCCCGGAGATGAGCGATCCCCCGGCGCATCTTGTCGTACGTGTGACAGATCATGACCAGGTCCACGCCGGCCCGGACCGCCAGCCCGACCGCGCCCTCCAACCCGTGCCGCCGCTCGATGGCCGCCATCTCGAGGTCGTCGCTGAGCACCGCCCCCCGGAACCCGAGGCGGCGGCGCAGCAGCCCCGTCAGCACGGCGGCCGACAGCGTCGCGGGCATCCGCCGGTCCAGCGCCGGATACATCGCGTGCGAAGTGAGGACCGCGGGCAACAAGCCCGCGCGCATGAGCGCGCGGTACGGCGCGAGGTCCTCCGCCCAAAGCGCCCGCAGCGCCTTGCCGACGACCGGAAGCCCCCGGTGCGGATCGGTATCGGTCACCGAATTACCGGGAAAGTGTTTCGCCGCCGCGAGCGCGCCGGCCCCGAGCAACCCCCGGAGGTACGCGGCGCCGAAGCGCGCGACCTCGCCCGGGTCCGTCGCGAAGGATCGCGGGCCGATGCCCGGGTTGCGGGGATCGTAGAGGTCGAGCACGGGAGCCAGGTTGAGGTGCAGCCCGGCCGCGCGGAGCTCGCCGCCGAGCGCGGCGCCCGCCGCCGTCGCTCCCGCCGGGCCGCCCCCCGCCGCCAGCGCGAGGTTGCCCGGGAACACCGTCCCGGCGCTTCGGAGCTGCGAGTTCACGCCCCCCTCGTGGTCGATCGCGAGCAGGGCCGGCACCCCGCCGGCCCGCCGGCAGCGGCGGTCGATCGCGCCCGCCAGGTCCCGGAGTTGCGCGGCACCGGCGATGTTGCGCAGGTCGTAGAGCACGAACGACGAGACGTACCAGCGGTCGATCAGCTCGGCCAACTCCGGGGTGACGGTCCGGCCGTAGAACCCACAGATGAAAAGGCTTCCGACGTCCCGCACGCCGATCACCCCGCCACCACCCGCCGGGCGGCTTCGAGCGCGCCTCGCACGCCCGCCCGGTTGCCGAGCGGGGACGCGAGGATCCGGACCCGCCGCGCCGCGAGCGGCTGGGCGTATCGCCGCACCGCGTCCCGCACCGCCGGCAGCAGCCGGCGCGCGCCACCGTCCATGACGCCGCCGCCGAGAATGACCACCGCGGGGTTCAGGATGCTGACCAGGTCGGCGACCGCCGACCCCAACGCCTCCCCCGCCCGGCGGACCGCCCGGCGCGCGCGCGCGTCTCCCGACGCGGCCGCAAGAAAGGAGGACCGCGCATCCGCGCGGCCCGCGGCGCGCGCGATGGCCGGCCCGGACGCGACATCCTCGAGGCGGGTGCCCCGCAGCCGCATCCACCCGGCCGCTCCCGCGACATCCCCGGCGCCCCGCGCGAGCGCCCCGTTGACGACCAGGCCCCCGCCGATTCCCGTTCCGACCGTGAGCGTCACGAAGTCGCGGCAGCCGCGCCCGGCCCCCCACCGCGCCTCGCCCAGCGCGGCCATGTCGGCGTCGTTTTCCAGCGCGACGGGGCAGCGGAAGCGCGCCCGCAGGATCCTCCCCAGCGGCACGTTCCGCCAGCCCGGCAGGTTCGGCGCCCAGACGACCCGGCCGCGGGCGGGGTCGCAGACCGCGGGCACGCCGATCCCGAGCGCCGCCAGCCGCGCGCCGCCCGCGCGGCGCCGGAGCGCCTCGATCCGATCCCCCAGCAGGCGGAGCGCGGCGCGCGCCCGGAGCCGGGGCGTCGGGAAGGCATCGACGGCGAGGAGGCGGGCGCCGCGGCTGACGGCGATCAGGGTCTTGGTGGCGCCGACGTCGACCCCCCCCCCCCCCCTTCGCGCCGGGGGCCCACACAACAAAGCGCGCGTTAAAAACAGGGTTGAAACCCGAAGGCACCCACTAACGAGCGTTTCCGGGCGGGGGCGCCCAGGTTG
>CAYHEI010000344.1:0-2388 GCA_964355385.1 uncultured bacterium
GGTCGATCCAGGGCAGGTGAAGGCGCAGATGGCCTCGAACGACGCGCTGCTGACATCGATCACCAACTACCGTTCCAAGTGGGTCGCCACGGGGATGTCGGACAAGTCCTTGATGACGTCCATCTGCAAGTCCCTCAACTGCGACTCGGTGGCGTTCGGTGAGATCACCCAGTGGGGTGAACAGTCGTCCGGGCTTCAGAAAACCTATCGCGCGGGACTCGCCTTGCGTTGGGTGGACCAATCTGGAGAGATCCTTTGGAAGGTGGCGCACAATCGGGAAGACTCAGCGGGCATCCTGGCCGGGGCCGTCGGGCTCGCCGGGGTTAAGAACACGATGAAGTCCGTGGTCGCGCAGGTGGTAAAGGCCTGGCCGAAGGGGTAAGCCAGTCCCAGCAGAACAGCGGTAGTCCGGCGTTCTGCTCCCCCTGTAGTATTCCGTCAACGTCACGTTGGACGGGTGCTGCGATTATCATGCGATCGTGCCGGACGAAGACGTGCAGCGCCGTGCCGCCGAGTTCATCGCCCAGGCCGATGCCCTCCTATTTGGCCGGGTGACCTACGAAATGATGGGGACGGGGTCAGGTCTTGACATGTGACATCGCGATCCGGGAAGACCCGTCGTGTTCTATCAGAGTCCCGCCGGCGATTCGCCGGTTGACGAGTTTCTCGATGGGCTTGCTTCGCGGCCACGGGCGAAAGTCGAGAAGTTTTTGGAGTTGCTCGAAGAGCAGGGGCCGCGCTTGCCACGCCCGTTTGCCGACGCCGTCGACGGGCCGATCAGAGAACTCAGGGTCGGGTTTGGGCGCCTGGAGATTCGGTTGCTGTACTTCTTTCATGGCCGCCGGATCATTGTTGTGACGCACGGATTCTTGAAGAAAACGCGCGCGATCCCGCCCGAGGAGATCGTGAGCGCGCACAAGGCACACGCTGACTGGATCATTCGCCATGGAGGTGCACGATGAAGAACGGGATCCGGACATTCAGAGCCCGCTTGAAGGAAGATCTGCGCAGTCCCGAGTTCAGGAAGGCGTTCGATGAGGCGAATATCCCGGCCCGTCTTGCCGTGCAGATTGCGAGGATCCGGGAGCGTCAGGGACTGACGCAGAGCCGTCTTGCCCGCAAGATCGGTGTCTCCCAGCAAGCCCTCTCTCAATTCGAGAATCCTGCGAGAGCGCGCTACACGTTGCGAACGCTCCAGCGGATCGCGACCGCCCTGAAGAGGCAGCTCGTCGTCGAGATTCGGTAGACAGGGGGAAAGAAGGGACGCTATTAGATAATTAGACAAGTTGCGTCAGTAGTGGGCGTCCGTGGAGCGTCTTCATTCGTCGTGTATCATTGGAGCATGAAGGGGAACGGCGAGCACGGGAACAACGGCCACTTGGCCCGGGCCATCCTTGCGATGGGCCGTGCGCGGACGGAGTTCGACCGGGCAAAGCGATTGAAGGACGAATTGGACGCCGGCCAAGCGGGCGAGAAGGCGTGGCTGGCGGTCGCCGGGGCGACGAAGGCGCTGCTGCGCTTGAAGGGCATTCCCGAACATAAGATGCCGGAAGGCTATCGTGGCGAGTTTCACATGCTCCGCCAGCATGGAGGTCACGAACTCGCGAAGACCTACGCGTACCTTGGTGGCGTCCTGCACACGCAGGCGTTCTACCGTGGCGTGGTGGTCTGGGATTTGACGCAAGATGCGTTGGGGAAGGCCGATGGATTTGTCTCGCGTGTGAGGCAGATGGCGGAACGCCGGAAGTAGTAGATCACTCAGTCAGGCCGGGAGCGGGGTCGGGACTTGACATGTGACCTCGCGAAGCTGCAACAAGGCTAGGGGACGTACTTAACGTAACGCCAGGTTCTGGATCGAGCCCGTGAGACTTGTAAAGTCCGTCGGGGCTACAACGCCCGAGAGCTGACCGAGGTGGAGAAGATCGTCGCAAAGAACGAGGGCCTGATCAAGGAGAAGTGGGATGAATACTTCGGCAGCTATGATTCAAGAGCCTCTCGCTGTGGATGTGCGGTTCGATGCCTCGACTATGCGTGTTCGCCTCGCCGATGGCCGTGAACTCGGCATCCCTCTCTCGTGGTTCCCAACGCTTCGCCAAGCCACAGCAGCTCAACGAAATCGCTGGCGGCTGATCGGAAAGGGTGTCGGGATTCATTGGTCCGCTCTCGATGAGGATCTGTCGGTGGCCGCTCTCATTGGACGCTAGTCAGGAAGACGGGATGCCAATAGCGTCCCGTCTTCCTGACGGCAGGAGGGCGGGTGGCTGGCGCCGCACGGCCGCGCTGGCCGTCGGGATGGGACTGGCCCTCGCGGGGTGCGGACGCCGGATCAGCGTCTTGTTCATCGGGAACAGTTACACCCATTGGCATGACATGCCCGTGCTCGTCGCC
>CAYHEI010000344.1:2398-3955 GCA_964355385.1 uncultured bacterium
GCCGCGGGGCATGCGCCGCGCATCGACACGGCCATGGTGACGGTGCGTGGAGCGACTCTCGGGGTGCTGCACGACAGGCCGCTGGTCCGCGGGAAGTTCGCGAGCCGCCGTTGGACGTACGTGGTCCTGCAGGAGCAGAGCCTGCTGCCCTTGGAGAACCGCTCCGCGATGTTCGAGGCCGCGAAGGCGTTCGACGGCGAAATCAAGGCATCCGGAGCACGGACCGTTCTCTACTCGACCTGGGCGCGATTGGAGCAACCCGAGGCCCAAGAGGAGCTGAATTCGGCGTACCGCGACCTGGGGCGGGAACTCGATGGTATCGTCGCGCCGGTCGGCGAGGCCTGGCGCCGCGCGCTCGAGGGCAGGCCCGGACTGCGACTCCACGAGGACGATGGGAGTCATCCGAACGCGACCGGAGCCTATCTCACCGCGTGCGTGTTCTACAGCGTCCTGAGCGGTCGGTCTGGCGAGGGACTGCCGGGGCGCGTGCCGGGCTGGGCGGAAACCTCGCCTCCGAATGACGAGACAGCCCATGCTCTCCAGCGCGTCGCGTGGGAAACTGTTCAGAAGGAGGCTCCTTGAAGCAGGTCACGCCGTTCCTCTGGTACAACGATCAGGCCGAGCAGGCCGCGCGGTTCTACGTCTCCCTGTTCAAGCACTCGAAGGTCCTGAGCGTCACCCGCAACGCGAGCGAGGGCACCGGCCCCAAGGGCAAGGTGATGACGGTCCGGTTCCGGCTGAACGGACAGGAGTTCATGGCGTTCAACGGCGGGCCCCGCATCAAATTCACGTGGGCGGTTTCGATGTTCGTCACCTGCAAGGACCAGCGGGAAGTGGATCGCCTGTGGGCCAAACTGGTGAAGGGCGGCAAGCCGTCGCAATGCGGCTGGCTCCAGGACAAGTACGGTCTATTCTGGCAGATCATCCCGCGGGCGCTGATGGAGATGATCGGGCACAAGGACCAGGCCAAGGCCGGGCGCGCGGTGCAGGCCATGCTCAAGATGGTCAAGATCGACGTCGCGAAGCTGCGCCGCGCCTTTGACGGCGAGTGACGAATCCAATCCGTCCTTCGACCAGCGTCGGTGGCAGAGTGTTGCGTTCGCATCGCCGTGCCGCCGGCCCGGAAGGGCTGAAAGGAGGGTCGACGCAATGAAGATGGCACTGCTCGACGGCCGGGCAGGCGAAGCCGCGGACCCCGCTACAATACCGTTGAGATGACCACCGGGCGCGGCATCGGGATCGTGGGGCTGGGCGGGATCGCCCGGAACCACCTGGCGGCCTACCGGGCGCGCGGGTTCACGGTGGTCGCGGGGCATGACGTCAATCCGGGGATCTTCGCCGACATCCGCGCGACGTTCGGCATTCAGCGCCTGACCACCGACCTGGCCGAGTTCCTCGCCACGCCGGGGCTGGACATCGTGGACCTCGCGGTTCCGCACTACCTCGAGCTGCGGCAGCCCATCGTGGAGGCCGTGGCGCGCTCGGGCAAGGCGCTGTTCTGCCAGAAGCCGCTTGACGAGTCGTTCGCCGGCGCGCTCGCGCTGACGCGGATCGTCG
>CAYHEI010000345.1:0-3955 GCA_964355385.1 uncultured bacterium
TGTGCTCTTCCGATCTGAGGTCAGAGGCGTAGAACATGGGTACACCGCGCCCGCCCGTCCCGTCGGTCCCGACGGATCCCAGCGCTACGCTCCCCGGCGCGTCGGTTTTGGCATACACCCACACCAAGATCTCGCACGTCTGGCCGGCACCCACCGGGCATTGAATTTCCGGGGCGGTGAATTGAATCGTGAAGGGCCGACTCATGCCGGTCGGCAAAGTGGAACTTGGAAAGACCACCGTCACATTGAGCAGGATCACGGTTCCGTTCGTTTGGAGTTGGCCGAGAATCGTGGTATCCGGGATCGGCCTGAGCGTCCCGTCCGGCTGAATCCAGCCGATGATGCCACCGGTCGAGTTCCGAACGCTACCATCTGGAAGCAAGGCCAACCCGGCCCCAGGGATCGTGGCCACTTGGGGACTCGTTTGCACTCCACCCCCCACGACGATGCGGCCCCCGATAAGGCCGGCGGCGAACGAGTAGCGCGCGGTCCCCATGGACGTCTTCGCCGCCCAGGTGTTCGTCGTGGGATTGTAGACCTCCACCGTGGCCAGGGTCCCCGCACCCGTTCCACCGATGGCGTAGATCAGGCCGTTCACCACCACCGCGCTCAATTCGCGCCGTGCGGTCGGCATGGACAGTTTCGCGACCCAAGTGTCACTGGCGGGATCGTACTCGTGCACGACGGCCTGCGACGCCCCGTTGAATCCGCCGATGGCGTACAACCGACCGGAGACCACGCCCGCTGCGAGACGATTTCGGGGCGTCGGCATGACCGCCTTCGTCACCCAGGTGTTCGTCGCGGGGTCGTAGACCTCGTGCGTGCCTAGGTGCGCTCCGTTGAACCCGCCCACGACGTGGAGCCGTCCAGCGATCACGCCCGTGCCGGGACCGTACCGCGCCGTCAGGAGCGGTGCCTTCGTCGTCCAGGTTCCCGTGCCCGGGTCGAAGGCCTCGACCTCAGCACGGTACAGGGTGCCGTCGAAGCCTCCGATCGCGTACAGGAGTCCGCCCATGCCCTGCACGGCCAAATAGGTTCTGGCGGTTGGCATCGGGGCCGCCGTCGCCCACGTCAGCGGACCACCACTCCATACGAACCGGGTCCCGCCCACCACCGACGCGACGACCGGCTGCAAGAACGCCGAGGGGGTCACGGTTGTTGCGCTGGCGATTCCCGTTGTCACCGTGTCCGCGACCGCGAGATCGCGCAGCGTGGCCGAGCCGGTGTTCGTCACGTCGATCCGGTACGTCACCGGATCGCCGGGGTTGAGCGTCGCGCCCGACGCCGGGGTCTGCGTCTTGACCGCCGTGTACGCCAACGCCGGCACGGACAGGTCGAACGAGGCGCCGTTCGTGAAGACAAGATCCGAGGCCCCGCACGCGGACGACGCGATGACGAACGCGGTGTTGCTCACGTTCGTCGGGCTGCAGACCTCCGCCACCGTGCCCCAGACGGTGAAGGTGAACGACATCCCGGGCCCCAGGGCCAGACCACCCGCGCTCCACTCGAATCGCGTACCCCCGAGCGGTACATTGGCCAGAACGGGCAGGCCGAAGCCGAGGGGCTGCTCGGTGGCGATCGTCCACCGCGGGATCGCCGTCGGGATCGTGTCCACCACCGTGAGGCTCGTCACCGTGGACGTGCTCATGTTGGTAACGACGATCTGGTACCGCACGTCGCCGCCCCGCCCCGGCGCCGCCGGAATCTGGGTCAGCCCCGCGCTCACGGCCGTCGGCGGCGGCGTCAGGCTGAATTGCACCTGGTTGGTCGCCAGCGCCTGCGTCACGCACGCCGAGGACGCGGTGACGATGGCCGTGTTGCTCACGGTGGTCGGCAGGCAGACCGAGGAGACCTGCCCCGTCACCGTGAACGTGTAGACGCTGCCCGGGCCCATCGTCAGCGCACCCGCGCTCCACACGAACCGGGTCGCGGCGGGAGGAGCGGGCCGCAATGCGATCAGGTGCGCCACGCCGAAGTCCGCGCCAGCGGACGTGGCGGTGCGCGGCCCGGTGACGCCGGCCGCGCCGAACGGCTCGTCGGCGACCAGCGTGGTCGGCTTGAACCCGACGCCTCCGCCCCCGTTCGTGACGTCGATGCGCTCGTTCATGACGCCGGCGGTCCAGCTCGTGCCCATCGAGAGCGTGAACACACCGACCAGCATGTCGTTGTCCACGCTCGTCACCAGGCTCGGCGCGGTGTGGTTGGTGCCGCTGCCGGTCGTGACCGCCGCTTGGTCGTCGATCGGATTCACTGGATCCACGCCGGTATAGGCGACGATACCGCCGTTGGCCCGCACCGCCGCGCCGAACGTCCAGAGATAGCTCGGCGGCTCCGCGTTCGCCGTGCGCCAGTAGACCAGGAGCGAGATGTCGGTCCCGTTGTCCGTCCGGCCGATCAGGTTCCAGCCGGCGGGTGCGGTGACGGCGATCGCCCCCAGGTCGGACTCCGCCACCGCCGCGATCATGACGTCCCCGTTCTGGATGCCCGCGGGCACGTTGAGGACGAGCTGCGCCTCGGGGTTCGCGTTGGAGGAGGGGACGGCGGGCGCCTTGAACTGGATCTGCCCCACCGTCGAGAACGGCGTCGCGACCGGCGGCCCGAACGGCGCGGGCTGGTCCGTCGCCACGCCCACGATGACCGTCGAGACGCTGTCGCTCACGGTAAGCGCGTTGATGGTCCCCGATCCGGTGTTCGCGACGATGATGCGGTAGGTGACCGGGCCGCCCACCGCGGGACCGGCCGGCAGCTGCTGCTTCACCGCGGTGTACGTGAACGCGGGCGGCGCCACGGTGAAGCTCGTCCCATTCGACGCCAGCGCCTGCGACGACGACGCGCACGCGGAGCTGGCGAGCACGTAGGCCGTGTTGCTCACGAGCGTCGCCTGGCAGACCGGGCTGACCTGGCCGGTGATCGTCACCGTGCCGATCGAGCCGGGCCGGAATGCGATGTTCTGACCCGTCCAGGTGTACAGCGTCCCGCCCGCCGACGCCGTGACGACCGGGGTGCCGAGGCCGCTCGTCGTCACGCTCGTCAGCACCGGCGAGATCGTGTCAGTGATGCTGATGTTCTGGATCGTCGCCGTCCCCGTGTTCACCATCGTGATCAGGTACGTCACCGTGTCGCCGATGTTCGGGTTCGCCGGCGTTTGCGTCTTGCTCAGCGTGAAAGACACCACCGGCGCCGGCAGCGTGAACTGGTCGCTCGCGGCCATGGTCAGGGATGCCGCGCACCCGGACGCGGCGGCCACCCACACCGTGTTGCCGACGACCGTGGACTGGCACACCTCGCCGACCTGGCCGGAGACGGTGAAGCTGAAGGTCGCGCCCGGCAGCATGCCCGGCGCGACGGCGCCCTCTTCGAGCACCTTCGTGGCCGCGGTCCCGTCATTACCGCCCGCGGCGTACAGTCGTCCGCGGATCGCCCCGGCGCGAAGTCCGTACCGCGCGATGGTCAGCGGACTCTCGGCTCGCCATGAGTCCGTCGCGGGGTCGTACGACTCGACCACCGCGCTCTTGGCGCCCCCCGCGTCCATGCCGCCGATGGCATAGATCCGCCCATCCACCACCGCGACGCCCATCTGCTGCCGGGCCGTCGGCATCGAGTTCTTCGCGGCCCATGTGTTGCCGACGGGATCGAACTCCTCGACGGTGTTCAGCGCGGGACCGCCGATCGTGCCGCCGAGGGCGTAGATCTTCCCGTTCACCGTTGCCGCGGACAGCTCGTACCGCATCGTCGGCATGTTGAGTTTCCCGGCGTAGGTGTCGGTGCCCGGGTTGTACTCCGTCGTGATGTTCGGCCCCCCGCCGCCGCCGATGATGTAGACCCGGTTGTTCGCCGCCGCCATCGCCGCGGCGTACCGTGCCGCGGGGAGCGGCGACTTCACGGCCCAGCTATTCGCCAGCGGGTCGTACTCCTCCATCGCGTTCGAGTAGATCGGAAGAGCACACGTCTGAAC
>CAYHEI010000346.1:0-3912 GCA_964355385.1 uncultured bacterium
CAGCCATGAGGAGCGGGTCGAGCGCGGATCCGCCAGCCATCCCGCCGCCAGCCGGGCGACCATCACCCGCTGGACATCCCCGGATTTCCCCAGGAGCGGAAGCGCGAAGTCGAGCGCGGCGCTCCCGGTCTCCGCGTCCATCCGGTATTCCCCCACCGCGAATTCGCGGGTCGCGACCGCGCGCGCAAGCGACGGCAGCCCGGCGCAGGAGGCGCCCGCCGGAAGGCGCGCGCCGCTGTAGACGACGCGGCCGTCGGGCTCGGTCATCGCGAAGTTGAGATACCGCGGATTGCGCCGCAGGAGGTCGGCCAAGAACAGGGTGCTCAGGATGCGGTCGCCACCCAGGACCGTGGGCACTTTCGCCGCGGTCGCGAGGAGCTGGCGGCCGCCCTCGATGAGGCGCGCCTCGCTCACCGCCCCCATGCGCGCGAGACCGGCCGCCTCCCGACCCGCGGCCAGCTCGGCCTCGCGATTGCGCTCCTCGGTCGCGTACAGGACCAGGGCCGCAAGCGGTCCCATGGCGAGCAGGACCGGCAGCAGGAGCCGGACGCGGAGGCTCGAGAAGCGCGGCATCGGACGCGGGACATTGTAGGCCCGCCGGGGGCGGGGGAGAAGCCATGAATAGTCAAGACGGATGACTTGACGTATGGGCGTGGCGACAACGCGGACCGTCAGCGCGTCAGCCCGATCTTCCCCTTCTTCCACGCGGGCGTCGCGCCGGGCGTCGCGGGCAGCTCGACCGCGTAGAAATACAAGCCCGGCGTGACGGCGCTCCCCTCTTCGTTCTTCCCGTCCCACTCGAGCCGGTGGCTCGCGACGCCGGACAGCCTCCGCAGTTCCATGCCGGTCAGCGTGTAGATGTGCACGACCGCGCCGGCGGGCAGGCCCTTGAACTTCAGCGTCTTCCCCGCCTCGGCCTTGAAGGGATTCGGGTACGCCGCGAAGGACAGCCGCGGCGAGAGCGAGAACGTGCAGGAGTCGGACACCCAGCCGAGCGACTGGCCCGTGCTGCTCTTGTAGTCCGCGACCACGCGGTTGACGAGCCCCGGGAAGTCCAGTTCGGCGTCGGGTCCCTGCCCCGTCACCGTCAGGCTCGCCGCGACCGTCATCCGCGGCGGCAGCGCGCCGAGCCGCCAGACCAGCATCCCCGAGGCGAACAGCGTCGCGCCGGGCGACCAGGAGACCGGCGGGAGCTTCCAGTTCCCGCTCGGCCCCGCCGGCAGCGTGTCCGTCACCGTGACGTCGTACGCCGTCCCGTTCCCGGTGTTCCGCACCCAGATCGTGAAGGTCACGGGATCCTGGGTGAAGCCGCTCGCCGGTCCGCGCTTGACCACCAGCAGGAACGGAGACTGGATCTCCACCGTCACCGGCGGGACGCTGTCGCGTCGGCGCATCGTTCCCAGGCTCGAAACGGACGACATCGAAGCGACGTCCGGACCGATCAGCGGCCCCTCGCCCAGGATCGTCACGCTGAACGTCAGCACCCCGCTGCGCCCGGGCGGGATGTTCCCGAGGCTCCAGCGCACCTTGGACCCGTCGAACGCCAGCGCCCCCGGCGCCGCCGCGAGCGCGGTCCCCGCCGGCACCGTGTCCCAGACGAAGACGTTCCAGGCGGTGTCCGAGCACGCGTTCGCCCAGGTCATCGTGTACGTGAGCAGGCCGCCCTGGGGCAGCACCCAGGCACTGGGGGTGAGCGTCAGACTCAAGACGCTCTCGACCACCGCCACCGCGGGCGCCGTGGCGTACCGGAACGTCTCCGGGCAGCCCTCTTGCACGTCCACGCTCATGGTGCTCGAGAACACCGCGGGCGTGCAGGACGGCGCGGGCGGGACCATCTTGAAGGTGAAGGTCATCGTCGCCCACGGAGCCAGGCCGGGCGAATTCCAGAAGACGATCGGTTCCCCGCCGCCGCTCAGCGAGTCCTGACAGGGCACGCCGGGCGGGCCGGTGCAGGAGCCGGGGACCCGGACCGCACCCGGGGGGAGCACGCACGACAAGATCATCTTGTTGATCACCCCGGTGCCCGTGTTCGTCATCCGCAGCGTGTACGTGACGGCTTCGCCGGCCGCGTAGACGGCCTTGTCCGGGGTGATGGTCGGCACGACCACGTACTGCACGACGTGCGGGCAGACCGGAGGCCCGACGACGCGCGTGCAGGGAAACCCCGCGACGTTGTCGTAGTCGACCGATTCGAAGTTGGAACACCCGAGATGCGGATCGGCGATCAGGTCGATGTCCAGCTTCGCCACGCCGTCGGGGGGAAGGGGCCCGGGCGTCCACGACACGATGCCGCCCGACTCGGAACAGGTGCCGCCGCCCGTTCCGTTACAGCCCAGATAGACGGCGCCCGGCGGCAGCGAATCCCACACCACGATGTTCGTCGCGGCGAGCGCGCCGAGATTGTTGAGCGTCAGGGCGATCTTCAGCGAGCAGCCCTCCGGCGCCGGGTCGGGATCCGCATTCGCGAAGAGCGCCAGGAAGGCGTCGTCCACGTCCACGCCGAAGGTGGGGTCCACGCAGACGGGGGGGCGGGCGCAGCCGACGCGGTTCTCGGAGTAGGCGCACGCACCGTTCGGCGTGATGGACCAGCCCGGACTGCCGACCAGCGCGGTGGCCGAGAACGACACGGAGGCGCCCGGATCGAGCCGGGGCAGCGTCCATTCGACCCGGCCGAACGGGCCGAAGGCGGGGTCATACGCGCAGGATCCGCCCGGCGGCGGAACGCACCCCACGAACGACGTCGCCCCCGCGGCGAGCGTGTCCCACACCACGATGTTGAGCGCCGTGTCGTCCCCGATGTTGCGGAGCGTGAGGGTGAACCCGAGATCGCTTCCCTTCGCCACGATCTCGGCGCTCGGCGTCATGGTGAGCGCCAGCGCGGGGCTCTTGAAGTAATAGACCTGATCCATGCTGGTCCCGGAGGGCAGCGCGCAGCCGAAGATGTTCTCGCCGCTGCCGATCGCATTGTTGGGCCCGATCGGCGCGCCGCATCCCGTGGCGCTCCCCGTGACCGTCAACGTGAGCTCCATGCCCGGCTCCAGCACCGGCAGCGTCCAGGTCACCGTCCCGCCGGACATGTTGACGGAAGTCCCGCCTTCGGCCGCCACGAAGACGAATCCCGACGGAAGCGCGTCCCGGACAGTCACGTTGGTCGCGCTGAACATGGCGAAGTTCCCGACTCGGATGACGTAGACGAGCGGCTCGTCCAGCACGACCGGGTTTGACGGGACCAGTTCCGTCACGCTGATCACCGGCTCGAGCAACCGTTCCGTGACCGGGTCGTTGTCGTTCGAGCTGATGCTGAACGTCGCGCTGCCGTACGCGAGATAGGCGATGTTCGAGCAGCACGTCATGCACTGCGTGGTCGAAGCCACGACCGTCAGGTTGCAGAAGACGTCCTGCTTCGGCCCCAGCGACGGGATCAGCCAGTCCACCTGGTGCCTCCCCGCGTCGTAGGTCGCCCCGCAGTCGGTTCCGACGAAGGTCGTGTCGGGCGGCAGCGAGTCCCAGACGGTGATGTTCGTCGCGGTGAAGTTGAACTGATTGAAGACGTCGATCACATACGTGAACGTTCCCCCGCGCGCGACGGGCGCGGGAGCCCCGATGGGGGCGATGAACTTCTGGAAGATGAGGCGCGGCTGGCGGACGTAGAGGCTGCCGGAGCACGTTTGCACCCGCTGCTGGAGCACGCCGTCCCCGTCGTCGTAGTCGAGCGCGGCGCAGTTCGGGGCGACCGCGGGAACCGATCCGTCCGGCGTCACGGTGTACTGCAACCCGCGCGTGGCCCGCGCATCCAGCGTCCCGAGCGTCCATTCGATCCGGTTCGACGCCGCGAAATAGGTCCCGCCGTCGAGCACGGCCGTGACGGCGACCCCGGGGGGCAGCGTGTCCCAGACCCGGAGATTCAGATCG
>CAYHEI010000347.1:0-2297 GCA_964355385.1 uncultured bacterium
AGGGTGGTCTTGCCGAGGCCGGGGGCGCCGTGGAGGAGGACGTGGTCGAGGGGTTCCGCGCGCGCCTTCGCCGCCGCGAGCGCCGTCGTGAGAACTTTCTTGGCCCGCTCCTGGCCGACGTACTCGGCAAGGCGGCGTGGCCGCAGGACGTTCTCGAACGGCGCGTCCCGCTCCTCCCGCAGCTGCGACATGGCAGCGGGGGCCGGCTTGCGGGGCGGCACCTTCAGCACCTGCGCACCGCGAACCGCACGAGCTCCTCGATTGAGGCCTCGGGATGGCGCGCCGCTGTGCGAGCCGCCCTGGCGCGGGCCTCCCCGGCGGGCAGGCCGAGCGCACGGAGGGCCTCCCCCAGCTCGCGCGGCCCGGAGGCGACGGGCCGCGGAGCGCCCTCCTTGCGGAACAACCGCGCGAGACGCGCCAGCTTGGCGGGGCCGATCCCCTTCAACTCCGGCAGAGGACGAGACGGATCGGCCGTCAGCCGGTCGAGCCACGGCAGCAGCTTGAGGGCGGTCGCCGCGCCGATGCCGGGCAGCGCGACCAGAGCGGCGAACCGCTCGCGCTCCCTGGCCGTCGCGAACCCGAACAACGCCGCGCCGCGGCGGTGGATCTCCAGCCAAGCGGGGACGGTCAGCACTCGTCCCACCCGGCCCGCGAACGGCTCGGCCGAAGCCACTCGCAACCGCAACCCGAGGCCGCCGGCGTCGAGCACGATCGCCCCGTCGCGCGCGGCCAGGAGGCGCCCGCGCACGTGCTCGATCACGGGTGGCTTCCCAAGAGCCGGCGGGGGGCCGTGATGCCCCGGCGCGTGGACACGAGGTGGCAGTACGCCACCGCGAGCGCATCCGCCGCGTCGTCCGGCCGCGGCAGTTCCGCGAGCGCGAGCAGGCGCTGGATCATGAACGCCACGGCGGGCTTGTCCGCCCGCCCGTCCCCCGTGACCGCGCTCTTCACTTCGACCGGGGTGTAATCGTACACCGGCGTCCGCGCCTGCGAGGCGGCGAGCAGGATCACGCCCTGCGCCTGCCCGACCGCGATCGCGGTCTTCGCGTTCTTCGTGAAGAAGAGACGCTCCAGCGCCATCACGTCCGGCCGGTACTGCTTCAAGAGGAGGCCGCACGCGCGGTGCAGCGCCGCCAGGCGGTCGGGGAAGGCCTGGCTGGCGGGCGTGCGGATCACGTCGTAGGCGACCGACTCGAACCGGCGGTCCCGCTCTCGGACGACACCCACGCCGGTCGACGCGACCCCGGGGTCGATCCCCAGGACAAGCCGGTCAGGCATCGGAGAACCCCTCGTCCTTGCCGCCGTGCTTCAGCAGCTCGCGCATCGCGTGCAGGAGCGTGAGCGCCTCGAGGGGGGTCATGGCGTCGAGATCCGCGTCCTCGAGCCGCTTGCGGACCGGGTCCGGCAGCGGACCGAAGAGCGGCAGTTGCGGCGAGACGTCGCCCGTGGATGCCGGGGAACGGCGCCGCTCGAGATCCTCGAGGATCGACCGGGCCCGGGCCACGATCGCCGGGGACAGACCCGCGAGTCGGGCGACCTGGACCCCGTAGCTGCGGTCGGCGCGCCCCGGAACGATCTTGTAGAGGAACACCAGCTCCTGCTTCCACTCGCGCACGAGGACGTTGAAGTTCCGGATCACGGGGAACTCGTCGGCGAGGGCGGTCAGCTCGAAGTAGTGAGTGGCGAACAGCGTCTTGGCCCCGAGGCGCCGGGCGACATGCTCGAGGACGGCCCAGGCGATGGCGAGGCCGTCGTAGGTGCTCGTCCCCCGGCCCACCTCGTCGAACACGAGCAGGCTCCGTTCCGTGGCGTGATGCAGGATGTGCGCCACCTCGGTCATCTCGACCATGAACGTGCTCTGCCCGCGGGCGAGCCGGTCCGAAGCGCCGATGCGGCAGAAGATCCCGTCCAGGATTCCGATGCGGGCCTCCTTGGCCGGCACGAAACTCCCGACGTGGGCCATGAGCGCGATGAGCGCCGTCTGGCGCAGGTAGGTGGACTTCCCCGCCATGTTCGGACCCGTGACGAGTACCACGTGCTCCTGCCAGGGGACCAGACGGACGTCGTTCCCGACGAACGCCGGCCGCGCCCGTTCCAGCACGGGATGACGCCCCTCGACGATCTCCAGCGAGCCCGCGGGATCGATGGCGGGCCGGACGTACCCGTTCCGGGCAGCCGCCTCCGCGAGCCCCGCCAGGGCGTCCAGCCGGCCGAGCTCGGCCGCGATGCGCCGCAGCGGCCCGGCATGCGCCGCGGCGCGCTCCCGCAGCGCCTCGAAGAGCTCGCGCTCGAGGGAG
>CAYHEI010000347.1:2307-3908 GCA_964355385.1 uncultured bacterium
GATCTGCTCGAGGGAGGAGAGCCGTTCTTGCGCGCCGAGAATCCTGCCCTCGAGCTCCTTGAGTTCCGGCGTGACGAAGCGCTCCGCCCCCGTCAGGGTCTGCTTGCGCTGATAGCGGGCCGGCGCCGCAGCGGCCTTCGCGCGCGTGATCTCGATGAAGTAGCCGAACACGCTGTTGTACTGGATCTTGAGCGTGTCGATGCCGGTGGCGCGCCGTTCCGTTTCCTGCATCTCGAGCAATACCGCTTTCCCGGAGCCGGCGAGCCGCCGCAGCTCGTCCACTTCCGGGTGATGGCCGGCACGGATCATCCCACCCTCCGTGATCGCCGGCGGCGGATCGTCCGCGAGCGCCGCTGCCAGCATGTTCCGCAATTCGGGCAGGTCCGCCAGCGCCTCCCGGATCGTCCTCAGCACGCCGGGGGCCTCCGTGAGGAGCCCGCGCAGCTCGCCCGCGCGTTCGAGGGTGGACCGGATCGCGACCAGGTCCCGGGCGTTGGCGGAACGCCCGCCGAGCCGCGCTCCGACCCGCTCCAGATCCGCGCAGCGGCTCAGCACCGCGCGCAGCGCGGCACGATCCGTGGGCCGGCCGACCAGCCACTCGACCGCGTCGAGCCGGTCGAGCACCGGGCCTGCCTGGGCCAGCGGCCGCAGCAGCCAGGATCGGAGCGCCCGGGCGCCCATCGCCGAGGTGGAGTGGTCCAGCACGGCCAACAGCGTGGAACCGGCATCCCCGGGCTCCCGGGCGTCCACGACCTCGAGCGCGTCGAGCGTGAACGGATCCAGGCGAACGTGCGCGCCCGGCTCGTAGGTCGCGAGATGGTCCACGTGCTCGAGTCCCCCGCGCTGCATGCGCTTGGCGTATCCGAGCGCCTGGGCGGCGGCCCGCTGCACGCGCGGCCGGCGCTCGCAGCCGAAGGCCTCCAGGGAAGCGGTGCGGAAATGCCGGAGCAGGGCTTCCCGGGCCGCGTCCGCGTCGGCCGGAGCGTCCGTCCCGCCCGCGTCCAGCGACTCGACCGGCCGCAGTCGTTCCAATTCGTCGCGCAGCTCTCCGGCCGCCCCCGCGCCCTCGAACTCGGTCGCCAGAAACTCGCCCGTCGAGAGGTCGAGGGCCGCCAGCGCGGCGCCTTCGCCGTCCGTCGCGACGGCCGCGATCCAGTTGTTGCGCCGCTCCTCGAGCAGACCCGCCTCGACGACGGTCCCGGGGGTCAGCACGCGGACCACCTCCCGCTTCACCAGTCCGCGCGCCTTCCGGGGGTCCTCCATCTGCTCGCACAGCGCCACCTTCTCTCCGAGCTTCAGGAGCTTGCCGATGTACTGCTGGGCGCTGTGGAACGGCACGCCGCACATAGGCGCGCGGTCGGGTCCCCCGCTGTCCCGGGAGGTGAGCGTCAGGCCGAGCAGGCGCGACGCACGCTCGGCGTCGTCGAAGAACATCTCGTAGAAGTCCCCCAGGCGGAAGAACAGCATGCAGCCTTCGTACCGGGATTTGAGCTCCCAATACTGCCGCATCATGGGATTCAACGAGACCGTACCCAACTTCGCCCGATTATAGAGGATTGACCGCGGCCGGACCGATCCGTATAATGCGCGGCTGAAGACGG
>CAYHEI010000348.1:0-3415 GCA_964355385.1 uncultured bacterium
GTAGGTGAACATGCCGATCTTCTCGGGGCCCTTTTTGAGATTGACGTGGGTGGGACCGCACCAGAGGCCCAGGTCGGCATCGTCGGTTTCCCCGGGACCGTTGACGCGGCAGCCCATGACGGCGATCGTCACCGCGTAGGGCTTCGCGTATTCCGTCAGCTCGCGGACCTGTTCCGCCAGCTTTACGAAGTTCTGGTTCTCGACCCGGGAGCATGACGGACAGGAAATGATGTTCAGTCCCTTCGCGTCGTAGTCGAAGGCCATGAACCGGCCCGCTATGACGTCGTCCAGGATGCGGCGCCCCTCCTCGATTTCCAGCGGCTTGCGGTCGTTGGGCACCGTCAAGGAGACGCGCAGGGTGTCGCCGATGCCGTCCCGGAGCAGCGGCTCGAACGCCATTCGGGTCTTCATGACGCCGCCGGGCGGCAATCCCGCCTCGGTGACGCCCAGATGGATGGGCACGTCGGGGCGGGCCGCCGCGAAGCGCCGGTTGGCCTCGATCACCTTGCGGGGGTCGGAGTCCTTGAGCGAGACCACGTACCGATCGAACCCGAGCCGGTCCACGAGGTCGAAGTGCTGCAGGGCGCTTTCCACGATGGCGCCGATCGAGTCGCCGGGGTGGCGGGCCGTCACGGCGGGATCGGTCGAACCGCAGTTCACCCCGATGCGGACGGCGCAACCATGGTCCCGGGCGTGGCTCACGACGAAGGCGACTTTGTCGGCCACGGGCTTCCCCGTCTCGTGGTGGTAGAGGTGGCCGGGGTTGTACCGGATCTTGTCCACGTGAGGCGCCACCTTCGCCGCCAGGCGGTAGTTCTCTTGCAGATCGACCGAGAGCGTGGCGGAGGTCTGCCGGCGGATCTCGCTCAGCGCCGCGGCGTCGGTCTCGCTGTCCACCGCGATGCGCACGACCGCGGCGCCCGCGGCGCGCAGCGCCTCCGCCTGCGCGACGGTGGCGTCGATGTCGCGCGTATGCGTGGCGCACATGCTTTGTACGGCGACGGGCGCTCCGCCTCCCACGGTCGTTGGGCCGATGGTCACGCGCCGCGTCCGGTTTCCCATGTGGACCGATTATACTGGACACGTGCATATAGGGATGGTGACCGACACGTACCGGCCCCGGGTGAACGGGGTCGTCACCTCCCTGGACACGTTCGCCAGGGAGTTCGAGCAGCTCGGCCATCGGGTCACGATTCTCGCTCCGGATTTCCCCGGCGCGGTCCCCGAGGCGAACGTGCTGCGTTTCCCGTCGCACTACCTCTGGTTCGATCCGGAGGATCGGTTGGCCAACCCCTGGCTGCCCGCGGCGCGGCGGCTCGCGCGCAGTCTGCCCGGCCTGGGGTTCGACCTCCTGCACACGCAGACGCCCTTCACGCTGGGCTGCGCCGCATTCGCGTGGGGACGGCAGCTCAAGGTCCCCGTGGTGCACACCTTCCATACGCTGTTCACGTCCTACGTGGAGCACTACATCCGTTTCGTGCCCCGCCGCCTGAGCATCCCGCTGGTCGTGCGCGCGTCGCGGTCCTACTGCGATCGCTGCCGGTTGGTGGTGACTCCGTCTTCGCAGATGCGGGAGGAGCTGCGCGGATACGGCGTGAGCGCGCCGGTGGAAGTCGTGCCCACCGGGATCAAGCTCGAGCGGCTGGCGGGCGCCGACGGCGCGGCCTTCCGGGCCGGTCACGGCGTTCCGGCCGGCGCGAAGATGCTGCTGTACATGGGCCGGTTGGGCCGGGAGAAGAACGTGGATTTCCTCTTGCGGGTCTTCAAGCGCCTCACCGCCGAGTTCCCGGCCGCCGTGTTCGTGGTGGCGGGAGAGGGACCGGCGCGGCCCGAGCTGGAGGCGCTCGCTGGAAGTCTTGGGGTGGCGGACCACGTGCGCTTCCCCGGCTACCTGTCCGGGGCGACGTGGGCGGGCGCCTACGCCGCCGCCGACCTCTTCGTGTTCGCCTCGGTCACCGAGACGCAGGGGCTCGTGGTGACCGAGGCCCAGGCGGTGGGGACGCCCGTGGTCGCGGTGGGCGCGATGGGCGTCCTGGACGTGCTGGGGGACGGCCGGGGCGGGACGCTCGTCCCGCTGGACGAGGAGGCGTTCGCGGCTGCCGCGCGCCGCTACCTCGCGGACCCGGCGTTCCACGCGGCGCAGCGGACCGAGGCGCTGGCCCACGCGCGGGAGTGGACGTCCGCGGCGATGGCCCGGAAGATGCTCGGCCTCTACGCCCGGGCCATCAGCGACTCCTGAGCACGGCGAGCGAGAGCGCGGCGCAGAGGGCGGTCTCCGCCGCGGCGAGGGCCCACGCCGCGCCCACCGCGCCGTAACGCGGGACGAGGAGCGCCAGCGCGCCGGCGTGGACGAAGAGATGCACGAGCGAGAGCGCCGCGTTCAATTTCGCATGGCCGCGCGCGATCAGCCAGAAGGTCAAGAAGGCGTTGGCGGAAAGGAACGGGCAGGCCCAGAGCAGCGGACGGAGCACGCCGTGCGCCCCCGCGTAGGCCGGGCCGAAGGCCAGAGTCAAGGCCGCGCCGCCGAACGGCGACGCCCCCAGCGCGGCCGCGGCCGCGGCGCAAGGCACGCCCAGCGCCAGCGCGAGGGCCAGTTCCCGGGTCGCGCCGCGTCGGGCGAATCCGGGGAACAGCGCGGCGGCGGCCGCCCCCGGCAAGAAACGGGCGGCTTCGAGCACGCGATGCGCCGCGGCGTACCACCCCGCGTCCACGGCGGCGCCCGGGCCGGCCGCCGCGAGCACGAGCAGGCCGAGCCGCCACGATCCGATGCCGGCGAGAATCGCCGCCCCCGTGGGGAACGCACGAGCGGCGAACGCGAGCGTGGGCCGCAGGCGGACCGCGGCGAGGGACCACGGGGCAGTCCGATGTGCGTACCAGACGGCCGCCAGGAGCGCCGCGAGCTGCGCGACGGCCTGCCAGGAGGCGAACGCCGACAGGCCGGCACCGCGCGCGAGCGCGGCACTCCCGCCGATGAAGGCCAGCGCGCAGCCCAGACCGAGGACGCCGCTTTCGGCGACGATCCGGCCGAAGCCGCGCAGGTAGTACCCGATCCATTCCGACCAGGTGAGCCCGAGGTGGAAGGCGAGGATCGCGGCCAGGGCGCCGGGCGGCAGGGCGAACACGCTTCGCGCGAGCAGCGCGGCCGGAAGAGCGGCCGCCGTGAGCCCCGCCTTCAACGCGAAGGAGGCGCGCAGGGCGGGCAGGGGCCGGGCCGGCCGCCGGGCGACGTCGCGGGCGAGCGCGAGATGGCCGCCCAGATCGGTGCCGAGGCCGAGCAGCTGCGCGGCGCTGTAGGCGGACCAGTAGGCGCCCCAGGCGGCCCGGCCGCACGTCCGGGCGCCGCGCCCCGCCGGCCGGGCCTTGTGGGGCCGGGCCCCGCCCGCCGGGACGCCCTTTGCGGCGAGGCTGCGGCGGG
>CAYHEI010000348.1:3425-3907 GCA_964355385.1 uncultured bacterium
AGCCCGCGCGCGCCGTGGCTATGCCATGGCGCGCGGCCGTGACATCATCCCGGCGCTTCCGCCCGGCGGAAGCGCGATCAGACTACTCGATGGCGCCGACCGAGATCGCGATGTTGCCGCGCTCCTCGATCCGCTCGATGCGGCCGTCCCGGATCCAGACGATCCGGTCCGACGCGTCCAACATCTTCATGTCGTGCGTCGCCGAGATGATGGTCACTCCGTTGGCGCGTTGCAGGTCCTTCAGGAGCTCGATGATCTCCTTGCCGGTGGCGAGATCGAGGTTGCCGGTGGGCTCGTCGGCGAGGATGATCGCGGGGTCGTTCGCCATCGCCCGTGCGATGGCCACGCGCTGCTGCTGGCCGCCGGAGAGTTCCGAGGGTTTGTGGAACAGCCGTTCGCCGAGGCCGACGCGCGCGAGCAGCGCCGCGGACTTCTCGTGCGCCTCGTCGTTGTTGAGGCCCGCGAAGACCATGGGCAGCTTG
>CAYHEI010000349.1:0-3904 GCA_964355385.1 uncultured bacterium
AAGCTCGAGGGTGGGGCGGTCTGGACGATCTGGGTGGGCGGCAACACGCCGGGGTGCTGGGAGTATCTCGTGATCGCGGGCGACAAGGGCGCGCTGTTCTACGAGAACGGCAACCTCACGATCGCGGAAGCCCGGGGCCGGTTCAAGGCCGAGTGGTTCGACGGGTACCACGACCAGACGGCGGGATTCGTGAAGGCCGTCCGCGGTGAGGCCGGGAACGAAGTCCCGGGCGAGTTCGGGCTGCGCGTCACCGCGCTCACCCAATCCGCCTTCCGCTCCGCCAAGCTCAAGCGGCCGGTCAGGATTTCGCTCTAGCAGCCCGCTGACTAGGTCCTTGCCTGCTCCAGGGTCGGGCCGGATGAGGCTGAACGGGCGCTGTACGACCGGTGCGGAGGCCCAGTGTGCGCCGGCCCGCGAGAATGGTAAGCGGGCGAAGCGAGGCTAGCCGCTGTAAATTGCGGAAGAGCCGGGAGTCTCCCAGAGGCGGACCGATGCCACCGGGAGGCCCCGGCCCCGCGCGTGCTCGAAGATCATGCGGGCGATGTTCTCGGCGGTCGGGTTCCCTTCCATCAACACCAACGGCTCCCCGCGCTCCTGGAGCAACGGGACCAGGGCATCCTGCTTCGACAGCAGCAACTTGTGGTCCAGCTCCGAGTCGATCCACGCCTGCACGGTGCGCTTGACCTCGTCGAAGTCCACGACCATGCCCAGCGCGTCCAGGCCGTCGCGCCGCAGCTCGATCTCGACCCGGCCGTTGTGGCCGTGGAGATGCCGGCACTTCCCCTCGTAATTCAGGAGGCGGTGCCCGTAGCAGAAGTGGATTTCTCGAATCACGGAGAACATTGGAGATATTCTACCCCGCCGCGTTGATATGATGAGGCCCATGCGCCTCGCGGTCCGTCCCCTGCTCCTGATTCCGCTCGCGCTGGCGGCCTGCGCACCCGCGATGCGGCAGACGGCTCAAGCTCCCGCCGCGCCGGCCCCGGCGTTCACCGCGACGATCACCGCGGAAGGCGGTCCGGTGATCAGCCTGCGCGGCGAGCCCCTGACCGCGACGCGGTTCGTCCCCGAGGACTTCGGCCAGATCCCGCTGGGCCTGTGGCTCAACGCGGTGCCGATGCAGGAGGTCCAGCACGGCTTCCAGTTCGCCGCCGACCTCGAGAACTGCTCCGGGTACGGGTGCATCGTCACGACCGCGGACTTCAACCGGGTGCTCGTGGCGAAGAAGGGCCTGGCGGACGCGGTGCGGCTCGACCTCTACGACACGGGGTGGAAGCGGTTCGGAATGTCCGCCGTGAACGACCGGGGCTGGGTGGCCGTGCCGATGGCCTCGCCGAAGCAGGAGCGCGAGGTCTGGGTGATCAAGGCCGACGGCCGGCTGGCCGGGCGCATCCCCCATCCCGTCCGGACGCAGGCGATCCTGCGCTGGCGGGGCGAGGACCTCTTCTTGATCCACAAGCCCGGCGACTTCGAGGTGCTGCGCCTCTCGCTGGACAGGCTCTCGGCGGTCAGCGCGACGCTCGTGGATCCCTGGTGGCACGAGTGCGGGAAGGGCGAGGCCACCGCGCGGGCCATCGGGCTGACCGGCGACATCCCGGAGTTCCTGCAGGGCTGGCTGGAGCTTCCGCTCTACGACCGGAAGGGCGGGCCCGCCGGCAAGCTGATGGTCACGGAGGCGGCCCGGCCGATGACCTCGGGCGGATTCGCAACGCCGGTCCGCGCGGTCGTGGACTGCCTGAACCGCATCAATATCGTGACGGCGAACGGGGAGGAAATCTGGTGCCTGCGCTTCTCGCCGGAGGGGAACCTGCTCCAGTCGGCACTCCTGAACGGCGCCGTCGCCGGGGACGCCAAGACGGTGCAGATCGACTCGCGCGGGCGCTTCTACTATCTCTCGACCGAGATGGACGAGACGGGCCGCAAGCCCAAGCTCCTCCACCTCGTGCGGCTGGAGTAAACGCCGAAAGGCCGCGCGCGGCGGCGCGCTATTTCTTGCCCTTCCCCTTGCCTTTCCCCTTGCCCTTTCCCTTGCCGTTCCCCGGCTCGTCCGCGGAGGAATCGTCGGGCGCCTCCTGCGAATCGACTCCGGGGCTCTTGTCCT
The DNA here is from genome assembly GCA_964355385.1 of uncultured bacterium. Classification (GTDB taxonomy): domain Bacteria; phylum Oederibacteriota; class CAKKQC01; order CAKKQC01; family CAKKQC01; genus CAYHEI01. The sequence goes on from CAYHEI010000349.1 coordinate 2,102, forward strand.
TGGAAGCATCCTTGTCGGACTTGTACTCGTCCTTTTGCCGTTCCTTGGCCTCGGCCTTCTCCTCGGCCTTTTCGAGCTTCTTCTCGGCCTTCTCCTCAGCCTTTTCGAGTTTCTTCTCGGCCTTCTCTTCGGCTTGTTCGACCTTCTTCTCCGCCTTTTCCTCGGCCTTGGCTTCCTTCTTCTCGGCGTTGCGCTCGTGGACTTCCGCGGCGCGTTCGAGCCCCGTCGCGTGGTCGGGACCATGGCCGGGCTTCGCGTCGGGCACCACGGGAGGCGTCACGGGAGGAGCGACCGCGGGGACCGTCGCGGCGACGGCCTCGGCCGGAGGCTTCACGGGCGTCACGGTGGCCGCGACGGGCTCGACCGGAGGCTTCACCGGCGTCACGACCGGTTGGACCGGAGGGGTCACCGGAGGCACCGACGCGGCGACCGGCTGGACCGGGGGCGTCACCACCGGGGTGACCGGTTGAACCGGCGTGGTGACCGGGGGCGTCACCACCGGAGCGACCGGCGCGATCGGTGTGACCGGTACGACCGGCGCCACCGGAACGACGGGAACCACCGGAGGGACCACCGCGGTGGTCACGGGCTTGACGGGATTCACCGCCGCCGCGGTCGCGGCCGTCGTCGCGGGCGAGACGGGCGTCGTGACCGGCGTCGTCGCGGGGGTCGTGACCGGGGTTGTGGCCGCCGCGGTCGCGGCAGTCGCCGCGCCGGGGGTCCAGCCTTCGCGGTTCGCGACCACCTCGCGCTCCGCGGGCGTTCCGCGGTCCACCGGCTTGGGCGTCATCCCGTGGGACGAGATCTCGTACCCGACGAACGAGCCCGGAATGCACTGGCGCGGCGCCGCGGAGGCGAGCACCCCGAAGTGCAGGCGCGGGAAAATCGCGAGGCCGGAGTTGCCGACGCGGGCGACCACGTCGCCCTTCCGGACGCGGTCCCCGACCCGGGGCAGCACCGACGCGCGGCGCAGGTGCGCGAGCATGCTGAAGTCTCCGGCGGGATGGCGGATGACGAGGTAGTTCCCGGGCGGCTGGCGGCGATTCACGGCGCCGGCCTGCATGTTGTCGAAGACCTCGTTCTCCACCTCGACGACCTCCCCGTCAGCGGGCGCCAGCACGGGGCTGTTCCAGGCGTAGTACGACGAGTTCGCGCGCTTGGACTTGGCCGCGGGGTTCTGAATGTGGCCGTCGCTGTCCACCCGGCCGAAGTCCCACGCGTAGAGCGTCTCGGCCGAGGAATGGTTCGCGGAGCCGTTCCCCTCGACCACCGCCCAGCGTCCCGCGAACGGGAGCGCGAGCCCGGTCACGGACGCCTTCAGCCCGGCCCCGGAAAGCCCCGCGGCGGATGCCGCCGGGGCGGGCGCCGGGGACACGGGTTGCGGAACGGGCTGCGGAGCCTGTTGCACCTGCGCGCCCTGCTGAGCGGGCATCATCCGGATCACGATGTTGCCGCACCCGGCCAGCGACAATCCCGCACAGAAAACCGCGACGATCTTCCCGCTGCTCATGCCTTGTCCTCCTGTCGTACGAAGTCTCACGCGATCAACCGCCCCCCGTCCACCGGGAGAAACGCTCCCGTCACGTAGTCCGAACCCTCGAGCAGGAACACGACCGCCGCCGCAATGTCCTCCGGCGCGCCGTGCCGCTTGAGCGGCGTCTTCTCCATGATCTCCTGCGCCTCGCTCGCGGGCAAGTCGGACGGCACCATGACCGGCCCCGGTCCGACGGCGTTCACCCGCACCTTGGGCGCGAGCGTCCGGGCGAGCCCGGAGGTCATCGCGATCACGCCCGCCTTGGAAAT
>CAYHEI010000350.1:0-3902 GCA_964355385.1 uncultured bacterium
CGCTTCCGATGTCGAGGAGGGCGGCGAGCTCGGGAGCCGCCTTCGCCGGGTCCCCGCACTCGATGTCGAGCATCCTGGCCTGCCCGCACGGATCGGCGGACACCGTCTCGGGATGGCCGGCCAGCGCGGGGTTGACCGCGGAGACCTCTCCGGAAACCGGCGCGTAGAGGTCGAACGCGGCCTTCACGGTTTCGATGGCGCCGAACGCCTCGCCCGCCTTCGTGAGCGTCCCGACGGCCGGAAGGTCCACGTACACGATATCCTTCACCTCGGCGACCGCGAAGTCGGTGATACCCACCCGGCCCCGGCTCCCGTCGAGCCTGATCCACTCGTGCGACGTCATGTAGCGCAGCTCAGCCGGTGCCATTGGTCGCTCCTTTCGGCGCCCGCTCGAGGCTCCCCCCGCCGTAAAACGGCGGAGCCACGGGCACCACCGGGACGGGACGGCCCCGGACCACGACCGCCAGGGCCTCGCCCGGCTCGGGCGCCCTTGGAAGATACCCGAGCCCGATCCCGGTTTTCAAGCACGGGGAGTAGCCCCCGCTCGTCACCATCCCCGCGGGCGCGCCCCCGAGCGTCAGCGCGCAGCCCTGCCGCGGCACCGGACCCGCGCAGGTGAAGCCCACGAGCCGCCGCGCCGGCCCCTGCTCGCGCGCGCGCGCCAGCGCGGCCCGGCCGAGGAATTCCCCCTTGTCGAGCTTCACCACCCAGCCCAGTCGCGCCTCCCACGGCGTCGTCGTCTCGTCGAGCTCATGGCCGTAGAGGGGGTAGCAGACCTCGAGGCGCAACGCGTCGCGCGCCCCGAGCCCGCACGCCGCGACGCGGTCGGCCGCCCCGGCGGCGAGCAGCGCGTCCCACACGGCCGCCGCGCGGGCTGCGGCGGGATACAGCTCGAACCCGTCCTCCCCGGTGTACCCCGTCCGGGAGACCCACAGCTCCTCGCCCGCCACGCGGAAGCGCGCGATCCGGAAGCGCTCGAGGCGCGGCGCCGCGGCGTCCAGGGAGCCGAGCACGGCCGCGGCGCGGGGCCCTTGCAGGGCGATCATTGCGAGCTCGTCGGAGCGGTCCGCCAGTTCCACGCCCGTTCCCGCGTGCGCGCGGAAGTGCGCCGCGATCTTGTCGCGGTTCCCCGCGTTCACCACCACGAGCCACTCGCCCTCGAGCCGGAAGATGATGAGATCGTCCCGCACACCGCCGGCCTCATTCAGTGCGAGCGTGTACTGGCCCGACCCGGGCGGCAGGCGGGCGAGGTCGTTGCTCGTGAGCTTCTGGAGAAACGCTTCCGCCCCGCCGCCGCGGACCGCCACCCGGCCCATGTGGCTGACGTCGAAGAGCCCCGCGCGTTCGCGGATCGCGGCGTGCTCCTCGAGGATGCCGGCGTACGACACCGGCATGTCCCAGCCCGCGAAATCGACCAGCGTCGCCCCGTGCGCGCGGTGCCACGCGGTCAGCGGCGTCATGCGCAGGGAGGCGGTGCCCGCGGAGAGGGTCATGGAGACCCTCATTGTATCAACCCTTCAGATCACCACACGCCTCCCAGAACGCTTCCGCCATCGACGGATGCGCGTGCATGACGCGGCGGATGCGGGCGGCGGGCAGCGCGAGGGACACCGCGAGCGCGGCCTCCGCGATCAGCTCGCTCACGCCGTGGCCGATCGCGTGCACGCCGAGGAGCGCGCCGGAGTCCGCGGCGGCGAGCACCTTGACGAAGCCGTCGCTCTCGTCGAGCGACTGCGCCCGGCCGTTGCCGCGGAAAAGGCACTTGCCCTTGCGGTAGGCCACCCCGGCGAGCTTGAGTTGCTCCTCGGTGCGGCCGACCGCCGCGACCTCGGGAATCGAGTACACGCAGCGCGGCACCGTGGCGAGGTCGGCATCGTCGTCCGCTCCCAGCGCGGCCGCCGCCGCGAGCCGGCCCTGCGCCGCGGCGACGTGCGCGAGCTGCATCCCGCCCGTCACGTCGCCCGCCGCGAACACGCCCGGCAGGCTCGTGCGCTGGCGGGGGTCCACGGCGATTCCGCCGCGCTCCTCCCGCAACCCCAGCGCCGCCGCGGGCACCCCGGCGAGGCACGGCCGCCGGCCCACCGCGATGAGCGCGGATTCGGCCCGGATCGGCCCGCCGGGCCCGGCCTCCACGGTCACGCCGTCCTCCCCGGCATCCAGCCGCGTGAGCGGGCACCCGGTCCGGACGTCCACGCCCCCCGCCCCGAGCGCTTGCGCGAGCCGGCGGCCGAGCTCCGCGTCCTCGCCCGCGAGCAGCCCGGGGAGCAGCTCGACGAGCGTCACGCGCACCCCCGCAGCCGACAGGAGGGAGGCGAACTCCACGCCGATGACGCCCCCGCCGACGATCACCATCGACGCCGGCCAGCGCTCCGCGGCGAGCAAGTCGTCGGACGTCAGGATCCGGCCCGCGATGCGCGTCAGACCGGGCAGGAGGCGCGGCTCCGAGCCGGTCGCGATGACCACCGCTTGGGCCGCGACGGTCTCGGCCCCGCCTCCCGCGAGCCGCACCGCGATCCGGTCGGGCGCGGCCAGCTCCCCTTCCCCGGGAATGATCGCGACCCCCCGGGCGGCGAGCTGCTGCGCGAGCTGGCGCTCGAGCAGCTCCACGACTTGCCGCTTGCGGGCAAGCAGCCCCGCGAGCGCGAGGCGCGGCGGGGCGTCTTCCAGGCCGAAGCGCGGGCCGCGCCCCAGCTTGCGCCAGAGCTCGGCGCCGGACAAGAGCGTCTTCGTCGGGATGCAGCCGGCGTGCAGGCAGGAGCCCCCCAGCTTTGCCCGCTCGACGATGACCGGCGCGATCCCCGCCTCGGCGGCGCGCAGGGCGGCCGAATACCCCGCGGGCCCGCCGCCCAAAATCGCCAGACGGGTTTCCAAGTCCGCTATTCGGGGAAGAGGCGCGCGGCGGCACGGACGACGTTCGCGAGCAGGAGCGCCGAGGTCACCGGCCCCACCCCGCCGGGCACCGGGGTGATGGCGGCGCACAACGCCGCGACCTCGTCGAACGCGACGTCGCCCACGAGCCGCTCCGCTCCGTCCGGCCCCTTCACGACGTTCGTGCCGACGTCCACGACGATCGCGCCGTCCTTGACCATGCCGCCGCGGATCGTCGCGGGCCGGCCGGCGGCGGCGACGAGGAAGTCGGCCTCGCGGGTCACGGCCGCGAGATCCGCCGTTCCCGTGTGGCAGACGGTCACCGTGGGACCCGGCCGCTCAGCGAGGAGCAGGAGCGCCAGGGCGTTGCCCACCGCGAGGCTGCGGCCGACGACGACGACGCGGCGGCCGTCCAGCGGCGTGCCGGCCCCCTTGAGCAGTCGCAGGGCCGCCGCCGCCGTGGGCGGGACGACGACGGGGACGCGTTCCGCCAGCCGCCCGTAGTTCTCGGGATGCAGGCCCTCGATATCGCGCTCCGGCCCGACGCCCAGGATCGCCTCGAAGCCGTCCAGGGGCTTGGGCAGCGGCGTGCTGACCATGACCCCGCTGACGGCGGGATCGGCCCGCAGCCCGGCCACCAGCCGCAGCAGGTCCGCCTGAACCGCGCCACGGGGAATGACGACCCCGCGATGACTGACTCCCGCTTTCGCGCACGAGGACCGCTGCGACTCCGCGTAGGCGGCGGCGGCGCCGTCCCCGTCGGGATACAAGAAGGCCATGCAGGGCTCGATGCCGCGCGCCTTCAGGCGGGCCGCCGCCGCCGCGGCCTCCTCCCGGATCGCGTCCGCGACCGGCTTGCCGCGCAGCAGGCGGGGCTCGGCCATCAGGCGCCCGGCAGATGGGCGAGCAGGCGCGGAGCGAGCGCGCGCCTGATCCGGTCGAGCTCCGTACCCGCGGCGGTCCCCCGCTGCGCGAACGGCGCCCCCGCGGCCGCCGCCATGGACTCCAGATTGCCCCCCAGCAGCAAGCGCGCC
>CAYHEI010000351.1:0-3896 GCA_964355385.1 uncultured bacterium
GCGTGCGCTCAATTCGTACGAGGAAGACATCGTCTTCGGGATGATGCTCGAGGGGGGGAGGACTCAGTGGTTCCTGACTGACCGCGATGGCCGTCCAGTGGCTCGCGGGCTGTATTTGCTGCTCTTGAAGGACACGAAGGGGAACCACCGGTTCCTGAAAGTCGTGATCCGCCGCTGATCCTGTACAGTACCCAGATGACGTCTTCGCTTCCGCTCGATGGGACCTGGAAGCTCTGCTGGGGAGACGGCACGCGCGGGCGGCTCGGCTACGTGCCCGAGTTCACGCGGCACGGCAAGTTCGACGCCTCCCGCTACCTCGACGCGCGGGTGCCCGGCGAGGTGCACCTGGACCTGGTCCGGGCGGGCTGGATCGCCGACCCGTACGTGCGCGGGAACGTGCTCGCGGCGCGTTGGGTGGAGGAGTGCTTGTGGACCTATCGCCGGGAGTTCTCGCCGCCGGCGGCCCTTCGACAAGCTCAGGGCAAGGGCGTGCGGTCCTGGCTCGTGTTCGAGGCGATGGACCTCGCGGCCGCGGTCTTCCTGAACGGCGCCGAGGTCGGCCGGCACGCGAACGCCTTCCGGCCGTGCCGGCTGGACGTCTCGGGGAAGCTCAAGGCGGGGCGTAACGTCGTGCAGGTCGTCCTCGACGCGGGGTTGTACCACGCGGGGGACAAACCGGGCCAGGGCTACGGCGGCGGCGAGGACTCGAAGCTGCACCGGCGCCACTGGCTGCGCCAGACCCAGTCGCAGTTCTCGTGGGACTGGTCGCCGCGGCTCATGAACGTCGGGCTCCGGGGGCGGGTCCGGCTGGAGTGGACCGCCGACCCGGTGCGGGTCGACGCGCTGGTGCCGCTCGTCGAGGTGGCGCCCGATCTCGCGAGCGCGACCGTCCGGGTCCGGCTCTTCGCCGAGGGGCTGCGCGCCGCCCCGGTGCGCGGCCGGCTCGACGTCGAGGTCGCGGGGAGGAAGGCGAGCGTTCCGGTCGAGGTCAAGCCGGGGCTGCACGCCGTCGAGGCGACGGTCGAGGTCGAACGCCCCGCGTTGTGGTGGCCGGTGGGGCACGGGCCGCAGGCGCTGCACCCGGTCCGCGCGACGCTGACCGTCGCCGGACGGGCCGTGGGCGAGCGCCGTACCCGGATCGGGTTCCGGCGCGTCCGCGTGAACCAGGACCCGCATCCCGTCGAGGGGAAGCATTTCGTCGTGGAGGTTAACAACAAGCCGGTCTTCCTCAAGGGGGCCAACCTGGTCCCCGCCGACATGATCCCGGCCGCGCTCGACGCGGCGCGCTACCACACGCTCGTGGAACGCGCTCTGGAGTCGAACATGAACTGCCTGCGGGTCTGGGGCGGGGGACTCTACGAGGCGGACGCCTTCTATGATCTCTGCGACGAGAAGGGGATCGTCGTTTGGCAGGAGTTCATCTACGCGTGCGCGAAGTACCCCATGCACGAGGAGGCCTTCCACGAGGAGGCGAAGCGCGAGGCGGTCCACCAGATCCGGCGGCTGGCGGCGCATCCCAGCCTCGCGATCTGGTGCGGTAACAACGAGATGGAAGAAGGCAACTGGCACTGGGGCTACGGGAAGGGGGTGGCCCACCCGGACTACGCGTTCTTCCATCTGACGGTTCCAAGACTTCTCAGAGAAGAAGACCCAACAAGATACTACCAGCCGTCGTCGCCGTATTCGCCGGACCATCTGGACCCCAACCGGCCGGAGCTGGGGGACCAGCACCCGTGGAGCGTCGGCTTCCACAACACCGACTTCCGCGACTACCGGACGATGACGCACCGGTTCCCCAACGAGGGCGGGATTCTGGGGCCGACCGCGCTCCCCACCGTGCGCGCGTGCCTGCCGGAGGGGACGACGGACGCGAAGAACTCGCTCGCGTGGGACACGCACGAGAACTCGATCGCCTTTTGGGCCGGCCACCGGCCGCCGGACCGGATGTTGGAGCAATGGCTCGGGAAGGACCGGACCGCGATGACGCTGGAAGAGTGGGTCTACTGGGGCGGAGTGGTGCAGGGCGAGGGGTTGAGCGAGTACATCAAGAACTTCCGGCGGCGGATGTTCGACTCGGCCTCGGCGATCTTCTGGATGTACAACGACACCTGGCCCGCGGTGCGGAGCTGGACCGTGGTCGACTACTACCTCCGGCGGACGCCTTCGTTCCACCCGGTGCGGCGGGCGTTCGCGCCGCTGGCGGTGGTGGTGGCGCGGGAGGGGGACCGCGTGCGGGTGTTCGGCGTCAACGAAGGCCCGCGGCGGAGCGGGATGCTCCGCTTCGGGTTCATGGCGCTCGCCGGACGCTACCCCGTGGACGAGACCAAGCGCGTCACGCTGGCCGCCAACGCTTCGACGCCCCTGGCCGAGTTGGATGGCAAGGTCTGGGACACGCTCGGAGTGAAGACGCACCTGGCATTCGCCTTGCTGACGGACGACGCCGGGAACGAACTCGCGCGCGACCGGCTGATCCTGCCGCTGTTCAAGGAGATGCGCTGGCCCCGCGCCCGCGTGACCGTTCGCCGTACGGGCGACCGGGCGGTCTTCACCAGCCGGACGTTCGCGTGGCGCGTCTGTCTGGACCTGGACGGCGAAGCGCCCCTGCCCGACAACTTCTTCGACGTCTGGCCGGGCGTTCCCACGGTCCTGACCTGGGCCGCACGCCTTCCGGCGCCACGCGTGCTCAGGACGGGGAACTGAACGGGGAGGCGGTCTTGAGGGCCAGGTTTCGTGTTGCTAGAATATCTAGCAGAGGCCATCGGTGAAACCCCTCGTCAAGGTGCAGAAGAACAAGAACATCACGCTTCCCGTTTCGGCGATGCGCCGGTACGGGATGCGGGAGGGGGATTACCTGACGGTGCAAGAGACGCCCGCCGGTCTTCTCCTCAAGCCGGTCAAGGTGGTGGACGCTGCCCAAGCGTGGTTTTGGACGCGCGAGTGGCAGGCCGGGGAGCGTGAAGCCGAACAGGACATCCGCTCGGGCCGTGTCAGGCGGTTTAAGTCCGTCAAGGAACTCGCGAAAGACCTTCGGTCCTGATGGGGTTCGCCCGGACCGAGCGGTTCAAGAAGGACTTCAGGAGGCTGGACGTGACGGCGCGGGAGCGGGTCCTAACGGCGCTGGAGAAGTTCGCCGTCAGCGAACGGCATCCCTCGCTGGGCGTCAAGAAGATGGAGGGAACCGACGCCATCTGGGAGCTGAGGGCGTCGGACACTCTCCGGATCACGTTTCAGCGGACCGGCGAGGTTGTCACCCTCCGGCGCACCGGCACGCACAACGTGCTCGGCCGGCCGTGAGCCGGCACTGGTCATGACCGGCACGGATGACGATCTGCTCGCCGAACAGCGCGCGTACTACGACGCCCGGGCGGGGGAGTACGACGAGTGGTGGGAGCGGCGGGGCCGATACGACCTGGGGGCGGAGGGCAACGCGGCCTGGGAAGCGGGGAAGGCCGCGGTGCGCCGGGCCATGGACGCGCTCCCATTCGAGGGCGCGGTGCTCGAATTCGCGGGGGGGACCGGTTATTGGACCGAGTACCTTGCGCGTCGCGCGCGGCGCGTGCGGATGCTGGACGCATCCGCGCCGATGATCGAGAGCAGCCGGAGGCGCCTTGCCGCCGCCGGTCTGCTCGACCGCGTGGCGTACGAGGAAGTAGATCTGTTCGCGTGGGAACCGGACGGGGCATACGACGCGGCCTTCGCCGGCTACTGGGTCTCGCACATCCCGGAGGGCCGGCTTGATGCGTTCTTCCACAAGGTCGCGGCCTCGCTCCGTCCGGGCGGCGTGTTCGCGCTCCTGGAAGGGGTCGGCGATCGCACGGGCCAATGGGTAACCACGCCGGAAGGCGGCGGCATCGACCGGCGCACGCTCAACGACGGCCGGACGTTCCGGATCGTGA
>CAYHEI010000352.1:0-3893 GCA_964355385.1 uncultured bacterium
GCGCATGCGGGCGCCCGCCCGCGCGGAACCCCAGCCCACCGGCCGCGCGGCGGGGTATGCGACGCCGGCGAGCGCCGCGGCCGCGCCCGGGGGGCCGCGTCGGACTTGTTCACGACCGTCAGGCGGGGGATGCCGTCCGCCCCGAGCAGCCGCAGTTCCTCCAGCACCGCGTCCCGGTGGCTCTCGGCTTCGGGGTGGGAGGCGTCGAGGACGTGCAGGAGGGCGTCGGCGGCGGTGATCTCCTCGAGGGTCGCGCGAAAGGCGACGCGCAGGGCCTCGGGCAGGTCGCGGATGAACCCGACGGTATCCCCCAGCAGCGCTCGTCCGCCGCCTTGGAAGCGCACGAGCCGCGTTTGAGGATCCAGGGTCGAGAACATCTGCGCCCGCGCCACCGCCCCCGCGCGCGTCAGCGCGTTGAACAGCGTGGACTTGCCCGCATTGGTGTACCCCACCAGCACGATGACGGGAAAAGCCTGGTCGTGTCGCCGCTCGCGCTGGCGGCCGCGGCGATCGCGCAGGCGGTCGATCTCCCGCCGGAGGCGGCCGATGCGGGCGCGGATCCTCCGGCGGTCGTATTCAAGCGCCTGTTCCCCCGGCCCGCGGGTGCCCAGGCGGCGTCCCAGGCGGGACAACATCAGGCCGCGGCGGCGCAGCCGCGGCAGGCGGTAGAGCAGTTGCGCCAGCTCGACTTGCAGCTGGCCTTCGCGCGAACGCGCGCGCTGGGCGAAGATGTCCAGGATCAGCGCGGTGCGATCCACGACGCGGCACGGAAGGGCCTCTTCGACATGCCGCAACTCCCCCGGGGGCAGGGACTGCCGGACCACGACGACCTGGGCGCGCAGGCTCTCGCACAGGCCGGCGAGCTCGACCAGTTTGCCGCTCCCCAGCAGGTGCGGGCCGGCGCGCGGCGCGCGCCGCTGCGCCATGCGGCCGATCGGAACGGCGCCGGCGCTGCGCACGAGCGTCTCGAGCTCGTCCATCCGCGCCGCTTCATCGTCGCCCGGCCCTTCAAAAGCGCTCACAAGCAACGCCCGCTCGCGCAAGACCGCTTTCATCCTGCCCTATTCAACCACGCCGGGCCGCCCGCCGGGTCCCATCCCCTCCGCTTCGGGCCGCGCGCCCCGGGCCAGCAGCTCCTGCATGGCCCGGGCGGGATCCCGGTGTCCGAACAGGACGGCGTGCACCTGTTCCATGATCGGGATGGAGGCGCCCCGCTCCTTGGCCAGCGCCACCGCGACCCGGCAGGCGTTGACGCCTTCGGCGACCTGCGGCGTGCCGGCCACGATGTCCTCCAGCGAGCGCCCGGAGCCGATCTCCCGGCCGAGACGGCGGTTCCGGCTGTAGCCGCTCGTGCACGTCACCACGAGATCGCCGAGTCCCGCGAGACCGTTGAAGGTGTCCCGCCTCCCACCGAGCGCGGAGCCCAACCGGGACATTTCCACGAGGCCCCGGGTGATCAGCGCCGCGCGCGTGTTGTCGCCGAAGCCGAGGCCGTCCGCGATGCCGCAGGCGATGGCGATGACGTTCTTGAACGCGCCCGCCAGCTCAACGCCCAGCGGGTCCGGGTGCGTGTAGACCCGGAAGCGCTGGGCGTGGAAGATGGCCTGGACCCTTTCGGCCTCGGCGGCTTGCAGGCTCGCCGCGACGACGGCCGTCGGAATGCCGCGGCCGACCTCCTCGGCATGGCTCGGACCCGAGAGGACGCACACGGCTCCGGCGGCGCGTCCGGCGGCCGCTTCGATGATCTGCGAGGGCCGCAGCCCGGAACCGACCTCGAAGCCCTTGACCGCGCTCACGAGGAGCGCGGATCCGGCCGCGCCCCATTCGACCCGGCCGGCCACCTCGCGCAGGCCGTGGGAGGGCACCGCGAACACGAGCGCATCCCCCGCCTCGGTTGCGGCGCGCACGAGCGAGTCCGTCACCAGCAGGGAAGGCGGAAAGGCGACGCCCGGCAGCAGCCGGCGATTCTCGCGCGCCGACTCGATCTCCGCCGCGGCTTCCGGACGGCGCGCCCAAAGCACGGTGCGCACCCCCGCCCGCGCCAAGTGCACCGCGAGCGCGGTCCCCCATCCTCCGGCCCCGACAACCGCGACCGTGGTCAACGCCGTCCGAACCGGTGTTCGGTCCCCGCGCGCAGCCGCCGGATGTTCGGCACATGGCGCAGCACGATGAGCGAGGCGGTCACGAAGCCAAAAGCAATGAGCACGGGATCGTGCCACGCCCCCGGGAGGAGGACCATCGCGACCGGCAGGGCGACCGCGGCCGTCATGGAGCCGATTGAGACGTACCGCGTCGCGGCGAAGACGACCCCGAACACGGCGAACGACACGAGGACGGGCGCCCACGCCAGGTACAGAAAGACGCCTCCGGAGGTGAGCACGCCGCGCCCGCCGTGGAAGCCGAGCCAAGGCGTCCAGTTGTGCCCCGCGATGGCCGCAAGCCCGGCCGCGAGGCGCAGCCCGGACGGGGCGCCGGGTGCCAGCGCGGTCGCGGCCGCAACCCCGCCCCATCCTTTCAGCGTGTCGAGCAATCCCGTCGCGAGGCCGGCGACCGGGCCGACCGTCCGCCACACGTTGGTCGCGCCGATGTTCCCGCTGCCCAGCCTGCGTACGTCCACGCCCGCGACCAGCCGTCCGACGATCCAGCCGAACGGAACCGAGCCGAGCAGGAACGCGGCGGCGACGGCGGTCACCATGCTCATCGCTGCCCGTCCGGCCACCGCACGGCCAGCGGCACCCCGTGCAATCCGAACGCCTCCCGGACCCGATTCATGACGAAGCGGGAATCGCGCTTCATTCCCGTGGGCGCGGTCGCGAGGAAGATCGGGGGGGCGAACCCGACCTGCCGGACCTTCCACGCGCGGCCGGACGAGGGCCACGAGCCCGCCCCCAAGGCGCGCGCCCACGAAGGCCCCCGCCCGCCCCCCAACCCGGGCCGCACGAGGCACCCCAGGCGGAGCGCCTCGAGCCCCTCGCCGGATTGCGCCGAGCAAACGACGATCGGAAGCCGCCCGAGCTGCCGGAATCGCGCCTGGAGGAACTCCGCGGCCTCCGCCCGCAGCGGCGCCAGCCGGTCCGCCGGAACCAAGTCGCACTTGTTCAACGCGAGCGCGAGCGCCAGTCCCTGGTCCGCCGCCTCGTCCGCGAGGCGCAGGTCCTGGCGCGCGAGCGGAACGCTCAAGTCGAGGGCCAGGAGGGCGACGTCCGCTTCGGCGAGGGCGGCAAGGCTCCTTCGTTGCGCTTCGCGGGAGGGATACGCCTGGTTGCGCCAGCGGCGCCCGACGCCGGCGGTGTCGGTCAGCTCCCAGACGCGTCCGCCGATGGTAGCGCGGGCGCGCACGGGATCGCGGGTCGTTCCCGGCTCCGCGTCCACGAGGCTGCGGGGCGCCTCAACGAGGCGGTTGAAGAGCGACGACTTGCCGACGTTCGGCTGCCCGAGGATGATCAACGCGCAATCGGAGTCGTCTTGCGGGGCTCCACCGGCCGCCACCAGCGCGGCGAGACCCGCCAGACGCCGCCGTAACTCGTCGAGGTTGCGGCCGTGCAGGGCCGAGACGGGGACCGGAGCGCCCAGCCCGAGGGGCGCCCGGTTCCACGCCTCGAGGTCTGCTGCGGGTCCATCGCACTTGTTGCACGCGACGATCGCGGGGAGGTTTCGTTGCAGGACAAGGCGCGCGAGCCGCTGCTCCTCGTCCCCGAGCGGATCTCCCGGAACCGCGACGAACACGACGCCGCGCACCTCGTCCATGGTGCGGCGGAGACCCTCCTCGATCAGCACCCCCAGACGGCCTTCCCCTCCCCAGCCCCCCGTGTCGGCCAGTCGGATCGGGGTCCCTTCCATGAAGACGTCCGCCTCGAGTCGGTCCCGCGTGGTGCCGGGCTCGGCCGAGACGA
>CAYHEI010000353.1:0-3890 GCA_964355385.1 uncultured bacterium
GCCAGAGCCTCGCCGAGCCGGACGAGGGGCAGTGCCTCGATCCCGCGCCCCAGGGAATACGCGGCATCGCCGGGATGGAGGACCCACAGCCGCCTGAGCTTGAGGTCCTCCACGGCGATGCGCATGGACTTGGTGGCGGCCGGCGCGCTGTGCGCCTTGAACTCGAAGCCGTAGCCCCGCCCGCCGTGGGGAAAATAGAGATCCAGCTCGGCGCCGGCGTGCGTCGCCCAATACCAGGCCTGCCGGCCTCCCACCCGGGTGAGCACCTGTTCAAGCGCGAATCCTTCCCAGGATGCCCCCAGCTTGGGGTGGGCCCGCAGGGCCGCACGGTCCGGAACGTCGAGCAGCGCGTGCAGGATACCGCTGTCGCGCAGGTAGACTTTCGGAGACTTCACGATCCGCTTCCGGGCATTGACGAACCACGGCTGGAGCCGGCGGACCATGAAGGATCCCGTCATGAGGTCAAGGTAGCGGCGCACGGTCGTGTGCGCGAGCCCCATGGATGCTCCGATCTCGGACGCGTTCCACGCCTGTCCATGCGCATGCGCGATCATGGTCCAGAAGCGCCTGAGCTGTTCCGCTGGCACGCGCACTTCGAGCTGCGGAAGGTCTCGCTCCAGGAACGTCCGGACGAAGTCCTCCGTCCAGCGCCTCGCCCGCCCATCGGACGCCGCGCGGTAGGCCAACGGAAACCCTCCCCGCCACCAGAGCCGCTCCACCGCGCCGGGCCCGGTCTCGTCCAGCGCGAAGCCGCCCATGCCGACGAACCGGACGCGCCCCGCCAGGCTCTCCGATGTCCGCCGGATTACTGCCGGATCGGCGCTTCCCAGCAGGAGGAACCGGGCGGGCGAATGCCGGCGGTCGGCGAGGACCCGCAGGAGCTCGTAGAGCGCCGGCCTCCGCTGGATCTCGTCGATGACGACCAGCCCGCGGAGCGGCTCCAAGGCTGCCTGAGGATCGGCGAGCCGCTGGAGGTCGCGCGGCGATTCCAGGTCGAAGAACACCGCCCGCTGGCCGCGCGCCGCCTCCCGCGCCAGCGTGGTCTTTCCGCATTGGCGAGGCCCGAGCAGCGAGGTGACGGGGCTCTCCTTGAGCCCGCGGCGGACCTCCGCGAGCAATCGCGCGCGCCGGACCAATCCCAAGATACCCTCCTAGAAATCTGAGCGGTTACTGCTCAGATTGCTATGTAGAGTATACACCCCCCATGCCACCGACGACCGCCCGGCCGGCGCGCGGCAGCGCCCCGCGGGATCCGGCCTTCGGCAGCGGGCGCCAGCGCTCGACCGACGCCGGGCAGTCCTTCGTGATCCAGTTGAGGCCGGGAAAGCAGCAGACCCTCCCCTGCCCCTTGGCCAGCTTGTCGCACGCGACCAGGATGCGCCGCGCGCGCGTGTCCTCGTTCTTGGTGGTGCCGATCGAGAGAATCCAGTCCCGCCGCGCCAGGATGCTGACGTTGGCCCAGGACGCCCGCGCCCGCGGGTTCGCCGTGAGCGCCTTCCTCAAGTCGGCCGGCATCCTCGTCACCGGTTCGTCGCCGACCCGCGTGATCTCCACGGGCACCACGTCTCCCGGCTCGGCGCGAGCGGCCTTCAGCAACGGCTGATTGAGCCGAAGCCGGGCCCCGCCGCCGCCGGCGGCCTCGACCATGGCGGCGAACGGGAAGGCGTTGATGATGCCCTCCACCATCGTCGTCCCGCGCCCCGGCAGCTTCGCGGCCGCGCCCTTGGGCACCGCCAGCACGGCGCCTGCACCGGCCCCGCGCACGCCGTCGCCCGCTTGCAGCGTGCCGCTGAATCGGACCGTGCTGCCGCCGCCCAGCCGCCCCGCGGGATTCACCACGCTACGACACCGCCTGGATGGTCCTGGCGAAGCGCCTCCCGCACCCACGCCGCCACCGTCTGACCCCTGACCTGGGCGAGTCGCTTCAGCCGCTGCCACTCGGCGGGAGGAATGAGAACTTGCAGTCGCTTGCTCATGGCCCGAGTGTAGCTGACTCATGCCCATGAGTTGAAGTGCCTCCGCGACTTCCGCCGGCTCAGACGCCTTGGACCGAGCCGCACCGGGCGGCGAGGGCGTCGCGAAGCCCCAAGTCCGTGCCGTCTCCCACCCACGCGACGTGCCTGTCGGGCCGGATCAGCACGGCGGCGGGAGCGCGGATAGGCCGGGAGGAACATGACCAACGATCCGGACAGTGGACACCGGCACTCTACGGAGAGGGCCGCCTCAGCCTGTTCCGCCTAATAGCGTCCCCTAACTCCCCGTGGCCCGTCTTGCCTCTAGGTCATTTCCGGCGTAAACTACCCACATGATTGACAGGTTGCTCCGCCCTCGCCTCGCCGCCTCGCGGCGCAGCGCCCTCATCCTGGGCCCGCGGCAGACGGGCAAGTCCACGCTGTGCCGGAGCCTCGAGCCGGACGTGTCCCTCGACCTCTCGGACGAGGAACTCTTCCTCCGCCACGCGAAGGATCCCGGCCTGCTCAAGCGCACCCTGGCCGCGTCCCCCAAGGCCCGCCTCGTCCTGATCGACGAAATCCAGCGCCTTCCCTCCATGCTGAACACCATCCAATCGGTGGTCGACCGGAAGGGCGCGCCCCGCTTCCTGCTCACCGGATCGAGCGCGCGCAAGCTCCGCCGGGCGGGCGCCAACCTCCTGCCGGGAAGGATCGTCGTCGAGCACCTCGATCCGCTCTCGGCCCTCGAGCTCGGAGCCCGCTTCGACCTCACGCGGGCCCTCCAGGTCGGCACCCTCCCCGGAATCTACCTCGACCGCGCGGGCGGGCGGGATGCGCTGGAATCGTACGCGGAAACCTACCTCCGGGAGGAGATTCGCGCCGAGGCCCACACCCGCAACCTGGGCGCGTTCGCGCGGTTCCTCGACGCCGCCGCCGCCGCGAGCGGCCTGTGGATCAACTACTCGAAGCTGTCGTCCGACGCCGAGATCCCCAAGGAGACCGTCCGCCGCTTCTACGAGCTGCTCGAGGACACGCTGCTGGTCTTTCGCCTTCCGCCGTTCCACCCCAGGTTGCGCGTGACGCGCAGGCTCTCCCAGCGCGACCGCTTCATCTTCTTCGACCTGGGCGTGCGCAACGCCCTGCTCGGCGTGCACCGCCTCCCCCCGGCCCCCGACCGGCTCGGCTCGGCCTTCGAGCAATGGCTGATCGCGCAGGTCGCCGGCCTCAATCGTGCCCTCCGGAAGGGCTGGGCACTCTCCACCTTCCGGACGGAAGACGGCGCGGAGGTGGACCTGGTGGTCGAAACCAGCCGGGCGGTCATTGGTATCGAGATCAAGGCCGGCCGGAACGTGCGCGCGGCGGAGCTTCGCGGCTTCGACTCCCTCGCCGCCGTCATCGGACGCTATAAGCCGTTTCATCGCCTGCTGGCGTACACCGGCGAGGAAGCCCAACGCCTCCCCACCGGCGTCCGTGTGCTCCCCTATCTTGACCTGCTCCGGGAGCTTTCCCGGCTTCGCTGACGGGCGCTCGCGCTCGTCGGTCAGCGGGCCGACGCCGATGCATTGGACATCCTCGCCCTCAAGCGCATCGGCAGAAAGGTGGTCGCGCTTGAGCCGGACCCGTTAGGAACTTCCAAGAAGCTCGTCAGCGCGGCCCTGGGAACCTACCGCTTCCGCATCGGCGACTACCGGGTGATCTTCGATCTCCACGGCCGCGACGTCGTTATCCTCAGGATCGGCCACCCGCGCGAGATTTGCCGTTGAGGGTCGCCGCTCTCGCGACTGCGCAGACATGGTAGGGTCGCGCACGGCATGCTTGCGACCAGTCCAACGCAACCCATCTCACACTTATCTAATTATCGAATAGCGTCCCCAACTCCCCCAGAGACGCTGCGGATGCGGGCGGTCCGGCGGCAGGTCAAGGGATTTCGGCCGCACT
>CAYHEI010000354.1:0-3889 GCA_964355385.1 uncultured bacterium
GTCCATCCGACGGCCTTCGCGCCCCGGCCGAAGCACCCCGCCCCGCTCGACGAGCGGATCGCCGCCGCGCGCGAAGAGCTGGATCGGATCGCCGAGCCGGACTCGCCGGCTGGGGTCGAAATGCGCCTGGACGACCGCCTCCAAAGTATCGATCGGCAGTTGCGGTGCCTGGAGACGGAGATCGTCGAACAGACCTGGGATGCCCCGAAAGGAGACACGCCATGCACAGAGTCTTGATCATGTTCACCGCCGCCTGCGCGTGGTCATTGGGGGCCACGGGCTGGACATCCTCGGACGAGCGATTGGTAAGCCAACCGCCGCCGGAACACGACCCCGAAGTGCTCCCGCCGCCGGAGCCGTATCGGCGCAAAGGGGACCGTGTCCCACCTCGTGGCGCGCCCGGCGAGAACCCGCTCGGGATATTGAAGCAAGTCCCAAGCATGCGTGGCGAGGAGCACCGCATCCCGAAACTGTACGCAGAGATCTTCCCGCGACTCGCACGACGGTTGCGCGACTCGGGACGAGAACATCCCGAGTGGTTCCGGAAGGAACTTCGCCGGGCGCAACGGATGTCGCGCGAGCTGGAGGAGCTCAAGGAAACGAATCTCGAGGAATTCGACCGCCGGGTGAAGCTCTTCAAGTTGGAAAACGAAGTCGAAGAGCACGCGGAACGTCTCCGGAGAGCCCCGGACGAGAAAGAGAAGGCTGGTCTGCGCAAGTCCCTGCGTCCCCGGCTCGAGGAGCTCTTCGACATGAAGGAGCAGGCCCAGCGCGATCGCGTCGGGCGGATGGAGCAGGAACTGAAGACGCTCAAGGAACGGCTCGACCGGCGCAAGCAGGCCCGCGCGGGGATCATCGACCGCCATCTGCGCGAGCTCGAGGGCGGGGAAGACATGGACTTTTGAACGGCGCGCGGGAAGCGGGTATCGTGTGACACGATGCGCGCTCCCGCCGTCGCCGCCCTGCTCGTCCTCGCCCCGCTCGTCTGGAGCATGGGCAACGAGAACACCGCCCTCGTCAAGAGCCTCGCCCTGGGGGTGTTCGCCGCGGCGGCGCTGGCGGGGACCGGCCTCCCCACCCTTTGGCGGGGATTCCGGGGCGCCGCACCCGCCCACGCGCTCCTGATCCTCGCGCTCATCTCCGCCGCCGTTTCGCCCTCCTCGTCGTTCGCCCGTCCCGCCGCGCTGGCCGCACTCACGCTCTGGCTCGTCACGGCGGCCGCGTCCCTCCCCGCGCCCGCCGCGTGGTGGCGGAGGACCATCGCCGCCTCCGCCGTCTTGCCGATCGCCTCCGCGCTCCTGCAAGCCCTGGGACTCGACCCGACGCCCTGGGGCGCGCTCGCCCGCGAGCATTTCCACGGGCGCGTCTGCGGCACGCTCGGCAATCCCAATTTTCTCGCCGCGTTCCTGGCCGGGACGCTCCCCTTCCTGTGGAGCGGTGGACGGGCGGGTCTCGTGCTCTCGCTGGTCGCCGCGGCCGCGCTGCTCCTCACGGGATCGAAGGGCGGCCTCCTCGGTCTGGCGGCCGCCGCGGGGGTGTACGCGCTCGCCGTCCGGCGCGGCGGCGGGACCGCCGGGACCCGCCGCGTCGCCGCGGTGCTCGGCCTCGTCGCCGCGGGAGGGATCGTCGCGCTCGCGCTGATGCCCCCGGCCGTGCGGGGGCGGCTGCTGCCCGGCGGCGAGGAGGGAAGCGGCACCGCTGGCGTCACCGCGGCGATCCGCAACGAGTCCGTGCGGTTCCGCCTCCTCACCTGGGCCCAAACGTTGCGGATGGCCCGTGCGGCGCCGCTCACCGGACACGGGCTGGGACGCTTCCAAGTCGTGTACCCGGCCTGGCGTCTGCCCGAGATCATCCGTATGTTCAAGCAGCACTCGTACATGACCGACCACCCCGAGAACCTGACCCTCGAACTGCTCGCCGAGCTCGGCGTCCCGGGCCTGGGGCTGTGGCTCTGGCTGCTGGCGTACGCCGCCCACCGGCTCGCGGCACGGTTGCGGACGGGTGGAACGCAGGAACGGCGGCTCGCGGCCGCCTGCGCGGGTGGACTCGCGGGGCTGCTGGCCACGAACAGCTTCGGCGTGGACATTCATTACGGCGCGACCGCCGCGCTCGCAGCGTGCCTCTACGGGATCGCGACGGCGGCTGGAGCGCCCTTCCAGGGCCGGCCGCCTCGTGTTCTCGCGGAGGACCGCGAGCGCAGCCAGCGGAGTGCGCAGCGGGTAGGACCGAGTGCGCTCTTGGCGCTGGCGCTCGCGCTGCTGTGGGTCCGCGCCTTCGCCGCCGATGCGGCGCTCGCGCGGGCGCTCGCCGCCTCGACCGCGGGTGGCTGGGACCAGGCGGTCCGCTGGTACGGCGAGGCGCGCGCGCTGAATCCGGCGGCCGTGATGGCCCGGTACTTCGGCGCGGCCGCGCTGCTCGACCGCGGCCGGCCGGAGGACCTGCCCGAAGCGGAGCGCTTGCTCGACGGCGTCCGGCGGGAAGCGCCCGACTACGTGCTGCTCAATTACAAGTACTGGCTTCTCTATAATGGCCTCGGCCGGCGGCCCGACGCGCGGCGCGCGTTGGCGCGCCAGATCGAGCTGGACCCGCTCGCCGGCGTGTTCTATTTGGAGCGAGGCCGCCAGGCGATGGACGATGCCCGCTGGGAGGACGCCCGCACGGACTTTGAAACGGCATGCCGAGTCGAGCCCGACAGCCCGATGGGGTACCAGTACCTCGGGAACCTGCTCGTGACCCGCGGGCGGTCCCGCGACGCGCTGGCCGCCTACGCCCGCGGCCTCGCGCGCGTCCCGGACTCCCCCGACCTGCACTACAACGCCGCCGTAGCGGCGTACAAGCTGGGTGACCGCGCGCTGGCGCGCGCCCATGCCGAAGCCGTCCTCCGCCTCCAGCCGGACCATCCCCAGGCGCGCCTGATCCTCGCCAGGGTCGACTCCCGGGGTTCCCTGGTACCATCCAAGCCATGAAGATCGGGGTTCTAGCGTCCGGCCGGGGGTCGAATTTCAAGGTCATGTGCGAAGCCGCCCGCCGCGGCGACCTCGGCGGGGAGATCGCGGTCCTGATCTCCGACCAGCCCGGCGCGGGGGCGCATGCCATCGCGCGGGAGTTCGGCGTCCCCTCGGTCACGATCCTCCCGGGCGATCATCCGACGCGCGAGGCGCACGAGGATGCGGTCGCCGCGGCGCTCGAGGCCCGTGGCGTTGGACTGATCTGCCTCGCGGGGTACATGCGCCTGCTCTCGCCGGCCCTGGTCCGGCGATTCCCGAATCGCATCCTGAACATCCATCCGTCCCTGCTGCCGTCCTTCCCGGGGATGCACGCCCAGCGGCAGGCGCTCGCGCACGGTGCGCGCGTGAGCGGCGTGACGGTGCACCTCGTGGACGAGGGCTGCGACACGGGTCCGATCGTCCTGCAAGCCGCGGTGCCGGTCGAGCGCGGCGACACCGAAGAGACGCTCTCCGCGCGGATTCTTGCGGAGGAGCACCGGCTGTATCCGGCCGCGGTCCGCCTCTTCTGCACCGGCAAGCTGCGCGTGGACGGCCGGCGGGTCGAGATCCTTCCTTGACCGTTTCCCGCGCGCTGCTCTCGGTGTCCGACAAGACGGGGCTCGCGGAACTCGGGCGAGCGCTCACGGAACTGGGCGTCGAGCTGCTGGCGTCCAGCGGCACCGCAGCGGCGCTCGAGGCGGCCGGCTGCCCGGTCGTCCGGACGGAGACGCTGACGGGGTTCGCGGAACTGCTGGACGGCCGGGTGAAGACGCTGCACCCGGCGATCCACGCGGGGATTCTCGCGCGACGGGACCTGCCCGCCCATGCGGATCAGCTCGCGAAGGCCAGCCTCAAGCCCATCGACCTCGTCGTCGTCAATCTCTACCCGTTCGAGAAGACCG
>CAYHEI010000355.1:0-3887 GCA_964355385.1 uncultured bacterium
GCGACCACCGAGATCTACAGTCTTTCCCTACACGACGCTCTTCCGATCTCGCCAGCGGGCGAGCGGAGTCAGGCCGGCCCGCACGTGCTCGCCCGGCCTGACCAGGATCCGGACTGATTTCCGCACCGTGACGCGCACCTGCGAGCCCAGATGGATGATTCCCACGCGCTCCCCTTGCGCCACCCGGTCGCCCGGCTTGACCCAGCACTCCACCTTGCGCGCGATCGCCCCGGCGATCTGCGTCAGCCCCACGGGGCCGCGTGGCGTCGCAAACCACGTCTCGCAGCGCGTGTTGCGCGTGCCGGCCTGCGGGTTGAACGCGGCCAGGTAGGACCCCTTCGTGAACCGGCGGCGCGTGACCCGTCCGGCCACGGGCGCGCGCTGCAGATGGACGTTCCACACCGCGAGGAAGATCTCGATCACCCGGAACGAACCCGCCGCGTGGATCTTCACGACCCGGCCGTCGCCGGGCGCGAGAATCAACGACGGGTCCGGACGGCGCCGTCGCTCCGGGTCGCGGAAGAACCACGCCAGCGCCGCGCCGCGCGCCGCCGCCCGCCCCCCGAGGACGGCGCCCGCCGGATGCCTGGTGCCGAGCCACGCGGCGAAGGCGACCGCCGCAGGGCCGAACGTCCAGGCGAGATACGGATACGAGGCTGTGGCCATGGACGGTCGGACTAGCGGGAGCCCTTGCGCGCCCCTCGGCGGCGCTCGGGGCGCCGCGTGGGTCGGCCACGCGCCCCTCGGCGGCGCTCGGGGCGGACGATGCTCCGGCCGGCGCCCTTCTGGCGCTCGGGGCGCAGCGCGCGCACGGCGGCTCCGGCGCGCCACATCTCGGAGTCGCGGATCGCCTTGAGCTCGCGCCCGAGGCGCACGCGGTAGTCGGGCCGGCCGTTCACCGCGAGCGTGCGCGCGGCTTCCTTCCCCGTCGCCACGCTCTTGTAGAGCCGCTCGAAGACGGGGCGCGTGGCGTCCCGGAACGCCTTGAACCAGTCCAACGCGCCGCGCTGCGCGGTCGTGGAGCAGTTCGCGTACATCCAGTCCATGCCGTTCTCGCCGATGAGCGGGTACAGGCTCTGCGTGGCCTCCTCAACGGTCTCGTTGAACGCCTCGAGCGGCGAGTGGCCGTGCCGCCGCAACGTCTCGTACTGGGCGAGCCAGAGGCCGTAGATGGCGCCCATGAGCACGCCGCGCTCTCCCGTCAGGTCGCTGACGACCTCCTGTTCGAACGTCGTCTCGAAGAGGTGCCCCGATCCGATCGCGATCCCGAGGGCGTGCGCGCGCTGCCGGGCCCGGCCCGTGGCGTCCTGGAAGACCGCCCAGCTCGCGTTGATGCCCCGCCCCTCGAGGAAGTGGCGGCGCACCGTGGTGCCGGATCCCTTGGGGGCCACCATGATGACGTCCACGTCCTTGGGCGGGATCACCCCGGTCTGGTCGCGGAACACGATCGAGAAGCCGTGGGAGAAATAGAGCGCGTCCCCGGGGTGCAGGTGCGGCTTCACCCGCGCCCAGTTGTCCTTCTGCCCCGCGTCGGAGAGCAGGTACTGAATCACCGTGCCGCGCTCGGCGGCCTCCTCGACGGTGAACAGCGTCTTCCCCGGCTTCCAGCCGTCGCCCCGCGCGAGCCCCCAGCTCGGGCCGTCCCGCCGCACGCCGACGATGACGCGCACGCCGTTGTCGCGCATGTTCTGCGACTGGCCGCGGCCCTGCACGCCGTACCCGAGCACCGCCACGGTCTCGTCCTTGAGGATCCGCCGCACGCGGGCCGGGGGATAATCCCCGCGCTCCACCACCTTCTCCAGTGTCCGTCCGACCTTCACCGTCTTCACTTCTTTGCCTCCCGCGGCGCGCGGGCCAAGGCCACCTTGCCCGTCCGCACCATTTCCTTGACCCCGTACGGCCGCACGAGGTCCAGGAAGGCGTCGATCTTCTCGTTGTCTCCGGTCAATTCCACCGTGAGCGTCTTGGGCGCCACGTCCACGATCTTCGCCCGGAAGACGTCCACGAGCTCGATCAGCAGGGACCGGTTCTCTCCCTCCGCGGCGATGCGCATGAGCACCAGCTCCCGCTCCACGAACTTCTCGCCCGTGAGGTCGCTCACCTTGATCACGTCCACGAGCTTCTCGAGCTGCTTGGTGATCTGGTCGATCTGGGGGTCGTCGCCCGTGGAGACGATCGTCATCCGCGACACGGACGCTTCCTCCGTCTCCCCGACCGCGAGACTCTCGATGTTGAAGCCGCGGCTCGAGAACAGCCCCGCCACCCGCGACAGGACGCCGGGCTTGTTCTCGACGAGGACGCTGATCGTGTGGCGCATCGGCCCTTGATTCTACACCCTCTCCCGCTCGGCAGGAGAGGGCCGGAGTGAGGGTCCGGTGCTATGGTGCGGCTATGGAGAATGTCTTGCTGACGGCCACCGACGCCGAGAAGTACCGCGGGATGTACGTGACCCTCTCCAGCCTGGAAGCCCGTGAGGTGATCTCGGGCGGACGGGACCCCGGTGACGTGCTGGCCGAGGCCGCCCGGAAAGGTTTCGACATGCCCCTGCTGGTCTTCATTCCCGACTCCGACGCCGTCTGGATCTACTGACGAGGGCCGGCAAGAACTTACCCGTTCACTTCGCTGCGCCCCGGTCAGCGGGCGCGTCCCCTGCTTCCCGTCACCGTCGAGAACCCGGACACCGGCGAACGCCTCCGAACTCTCGCGCTGATCGACACCGGCGCGGACGAGTGCGCCTTGCCCGCCTCGCTGGCCGGAAGACTCGGGCACCGAATCGAACGCGGCACGCCGAAGACCGTCGCGACGGCCGGCGGAGAGATCACCGCCTACAGCCACACGGCGCGGATCCTGGTCGACGGACTCGCGACGTTCGAGGCGACCGTGGATTTCATCCCCCGCCTGGGAACGCCGCTGCTCGCGGTCAACAGCTTCCTGTCCAAGGTGATTCTCACCGTCGACTATCCGGCACAAACGTTCACGCTTTCCATGACCGCCGTCCAGCAGGCAGAATCTAGTCCGTGACCGCGCCCTCGGAGGCGTTGGCGACGAGTTTCGCGTACTTCGCGAGGACGCCCTTCGTGAAGCGCGGCGCGGGCGGCTTCCAACGCCTGCGGCGCTTCGCGAGCTCGGCGGCGGAGAGCCGAACGGCGATCGTCCCCTGGTCCGCGTCGATGGTCACGCGGTCGCCGTTCCGGAGCAACGCGATCGGGCCGCCGTCGGCGGCCTCGGGCACGATATGTCCGACGACGAAACCGTGGCTGCCGCCGGAGAACCGGCCGTCGGTCAGCAGCCCGACGTCGTTCACCAGCCCCATGCCGACGATGGCCGAGGTCGGGCCCAGCATCTCGCGCATCCCCGGCCCGCCCTTGGGACCCTCGTAGCGGATGACGACGATGTCGCCCTTCTTCACCTTGCCCGCCAGGATGCCGGAGTAGGCCGCTTCCTCGCTCTCGTACACCCGGGCCGGGCCATCCTTGCGCGTCCCTTCCCGGCCGGTGATCTTGGCGACCGCGCCGCCGGGCGCGAGGTTCCCCTTGAGGATCACGATGTGCCCGGTTGTCTTGAGCGCCTTCTCCACGGGGACGAAGACGTCCTGCGCGCGGAAATCGAGCGGCGGGACGTTCCGGACGTTCTCCGCGAGCGACTTCCCCGTGACGGTCAGGACCTTGCCGTGCAGCAGCCCCTGCTCGAGGAGGTAGCGCATGATCGACGCCAGGCCGCCGATCGGCCACTCACCGAATGAGGATACGAAGAGGCGTCCCCCTAGTGCGCCATCCAGCGGGCCCTCGACGCCGGAAACCGTCGCTTTGATCGTCACAGGCGAACCGACGATGATGCGGTGATATCGATGCGGCGCGCCAGGCAGTGGGTTGATGCGCGATGGGAGA
>CAYHEI010000356.1:0-3884 GCA_964355385.1 uncultured bacterium
GAGTTTCCATCGTGCGCCACGGGAATGAAGAGCAACCCCGCTTCCACCGGCACCCGACCGGCCTTACCCGATGGGACCTTGATCGTGTTGGCCTCGGTCCCTGGTCGGGGGAGCAACCTGCCCTCGTAGAAGGCACCCGAGACGAACCGGCACAGATCGGGGTGCAACCGCCAGGTGCGGTCAAGGAAAATGCCACGGTCGCGCCCGATCACAGCGCTCCCTTCCAGGAGGTAGTCCAGCACGGAGAGGCCGCTCTCACCCGGATGCGCTCCCTGCATCGGCTGGCCCAACTGCATCTGGTCTCCGAGCAAGATGATGTTCTTGGCCGCTCTCGCCATCCCCACGAGATTGGCGACCGACACCTGCCCGGCCTCGTCCACGAAGAGGTACTCGAACTGACCCGCCGCCTCTTTCGCCGAGAAGCACCATGCCGTGCCACCGACAACCTGAAGCCCGGGAAGCACGCGCGGCAGGTCCTTGGTGGCAATGATCGATGCCCCTAGATCCACAAGATCCTCCGAGTCCTTCTCATCAACCTTCCCAACCGACAGAGACACTTTGCGCTCCTTTGCTTCAATCAGACAGGCAGCGAGCAAATGGGCGATCACCTTGTGACTATTCCCGGTGACGCCGATCTTCACGCCCTTTCCGTTTGCACCGTGCGCCAACCCGACGATGATCCGCGCGCCCGTGGTCGTCTTGCCGGCACCAGGCGGCCCCTGGATGTAGAGGCACGAGGCCTCCATCTCCTGTGCCCTCTGCCCGGCGGCATCTGACGCATCCTCCCCCTGTGCCACGAGCGGGCCGGCCTTCTTGCCACGCAAGGCTGGCGGCTTACGCTGAAGGAAGTGATCCAGGGAGACCTGGAGCTTCCCGGTTTCCTTCCACTCTTTTGCGCAATCGAAAACGGAAGTCGCGATCACCTCGTTCGGCACCAATCCCTTGTCGGCCAGGCAGCATCGATCCGGAAGGTTGCCCCCAAATCGTGCCAGCGGTGTCGGCCCGACCTTGACGCACACTTCCCCCGTGTCCGTATTCAGGCGATGCAGTTCCAACTCGGAGAATCCCCGCGCGGGATCTGGCAAGAGTACCGCATTCTTTCCCTCCACGAGCTTCGTATCTTGGTCGGGGTCGTACCGGTACCAGAAGCCTTTCGAACCTCTCGAACCAATTGATTCGGGCTCTTTCTTCGGATCGCGCCGCAAGTCCCCGATACAGGACAGATCGTCCATGAGTTCCTCGAACTCGCCGCGGGCGGCCGCTGCGTCCCGGTCGAAAAGCGCCCACCACCCCGGCTTGTCCTCCCTGCGGTGGAATTCGACCAGGCGCCCGAGCATCTCAGGAATCCGCCAGCGCGCCCTGTCCGCCGCCCGCTCTTTCTCCGGTGGAAGGGCCTTGAGAATTTCCGAGGCCAGATTGGCCCGGTCCTCGTTCGTCACTTTGCCCGGCTTGGGCTCCGCCTTCGCCTCCTTGGCCTCGCTCGGCGGAGCCGTAATCGGCATCCAGGCAATCCCGGATTCCTTCTGCCGTTCGCGGAGCCACGCAGTGAGTTGCCGCAATGACTCGCAATCTTGCGCGTTGTACTCCCGAATGCGCTTGAGGATCGGAGAGGCACCCCATTCGCCGGCTTCGCCGCTATCGAGCCAGAGCTGGTAGACCACCATCGAATCCGCCGCGGACTTGACCTCGCCGCCCCGGCCAGCCCAGTAGAGGGACTCAATCTCCTTCAGCTTGTAAGACTCGGTGCCGATCCGCATCCCGCCCCTGACCACCGTGAGCACGTCGACGAACACCCCGCCCCGCAGGAAATCGTCGATCGCCTGTTCCCGAGTACCGTGCCGTCCCATCAGTCGGCGGAGCGCGGTGACTTCGTACGCCGCGTAGTGGTAGATGTGCATGGTCGGGTCCTTCTTCCACCGTGCGTATGCCCAGTCCACGAATCGCTCGAATGCAACCCGCTCGCCATCCACATCGTGCCCCCACCAGTCGTGGAACTTCCCATCCTCCGACGCGACAGCGCCGAAGAGATATTCTCGGCCCTCATCGATGTAGGGGAACCCCTCCATGTCGAAGAAGACGTCGGACGCTGAGGCCGGCGGCAGGAGCGCCAAGCCGGCACGGGGCGCCTCGGCGGATGGTTTCACAACCCGATGGACAATTGCCTTCTTCTCCCGCGATTCGACCTGCACCTGCGCCTGTTCAGAGAGACGCTTGAACGTCGCGGACCCAATCCGGACGCCACTCTTCCCGCCGGACTTGGCCAAATCCGCCACCGTGGCGATCCCCGCCGCCTGCAAGCGCTTCACCTGAAGCTGGGTGATGTTCGCGGTAAGCCACAGGTGGTCGCTCTTGCGGAAGTAGACCTCCGCGCGACTCGACCACCGGCGATATTCGCCACCCAGATCGGGGACCGGCTCCTGGCTGGCGTCGAAGGCGGTCATCCACTCCAGAAACGCATCCTTCAGCGAGAGATAGAAGAAGAAATAGTCGTCGGTTCGGAAGCTCCGTTCGATGCCACTTCCGAGCACCACAGAGAATCGTTCCGGACGCACGCCCTGCACCTGTTCGAGCAGGTCGGCATACATGCACAACTGCACAATGTAGTGTGGTTTGGCCGCCTTGGCCAGTTTTGTGTCCCGCACCGAGTAGTGGAACGGGCCGAGGCCGCTCTTTCCGTCCAGTTTGACCAACAAGTCCGGGCGGCCGGTCATGTTCCCCGCGGCAAGGGTTCCCTGGTAGATCAAGCTCTTTCCTTCGCTCATCGCCGCTCGGGTCACAGCGGGGTCAGCCGTTTCGGCGACGGAGAAGACTTCTTCGCCTCGCTTCTTCAGCCCGGCAAGGTACTCTCGCTCGAACCGCATACCGGATTGCATCGCGAGTTTCTCGTCATCGGAGATCGGATCAGGCACCGCACGCTCGGGCTGCTCCAAATGGAGGCGCTGCATCCAGGAGGCATAGGACGATTCCATGAACTGGACGAGGTCGCCTGGGGAAAATACGAGATGAGCGCCATCCTTCCGCATAACGCCATGCTACGCCACAGGCGCGATTGCTTCCACTTGAAGTATCATCCGTTCATGGATGAAGTCCCGACGATAGACAGGGTCACAGACGAGGAGGCGGACAGCTTCGTCGCAGCGGTGCAGGCCACGGTCAATCAACCGCCTCGAGAGTGGCTCTACCTCATGAACAGCGAGGGGCTTCCTCTCTCCTTCGATTGGGCATGGGCTCCATTTATCGGTAAGACCAAGGGCTTTAATCCGACAGGCGAACGGAAGGAACTCGCACCACTACCAACACTGATCCAGCGCATCGTCCCCCATCTCCAAGAGAACACCAAGAAGCACCGCATCAAAGTTCCAGGTGGTCGTTTCTTCTTTTCGAAGGAGGGCGTCTGTCGCAAAGACCGGGATGGAGTGGTAATCCCCGTTCTCTCCTGGAAATGGCCCAACGCCTCTCGTCCTGATTCCTACTACTAGATTTTGTAGACTCCCGGCGAGCGGAGGGGCGGCCCGCAGACGACCGCCCCCGCTTTCATCCATCCAAGTGCTCAGCCGTAGCTTTCGCAGTGGTCGCATGTGCATACGTCGCGGGGTTGCCCGCAGCACCTGCAGGCTTCAAGATCGTTTCGTGAAGTTCTTGTAGTCCAATCGTGGTCATTCGTTGTCGATGCCAAGAAGAGTGCCATGATTACGGAGGAATCGGGCGGCGAGATAGTGTCAGGCACAGCGTGGTGTCTGCTCATACAACCGATTCGAAATGAGACGCAGACGAAAAGGAAAACCCCGCCTAGGTTTTTGTCCCAGACGGGGTTGGAAGCTTCCCTGTTGTGCAGTCCGTATCAAGTGGGTGCGGGGGTAGGACTTGAACCTACAACCTTTGGG
>CAYHEI010000357.1:0-3871 GCA_964355385.1 uncultured bacterium
CGCGCCTCCGAGAGCGCGCGCGGGTGACCGGCGTCGTGCTGAACGACCGGCGGGTCGTCGCCGTGACGACGTCCGAGGGCGAGATCGAATGCGAGACCGTCGTAAACGCCGCGGGGATGTGGGCGCGGCAGTTCGGCGCACTGGCGGGGGTGAGCGTGCCGCTGGTCCCGGTCCAGCACCAATACCTCGTCACGGGCCCGATCCCGGGCGCGCCCAAGGGCTACGCGACGATGCGCGATCCGGACAACCTCGTGTACTACAAGGAGGAAGGCGAGGGCCTGGTCATGGGCGGGTACGAGCACGGCCCCATCCCCTGGAGCGTGGACGGGGTGCCGGCCGCGTTCGAGTCCACGCTGCTCGAGACGAACCTCGAGCAGTTCGAGCCGATCATGAAGGGCGCGCTCGTGCGCACCCCGGTCATCGCCGACGCCGGGGTCGCCAAGTTCATCAACGGCCCGGAGTCCTTCACCACCGACGGCTACTTCATCATGGGCCCCGCCCCGGAGCTGGATAACTACTTCGTCTGCGCCGGGTTCAACGCGTTCGGCATCGCGGCGGGAGGGGGCGCCGGGAAGATGCTCGCGGAGTGGATCCTGGCGGGCCGGCCCGGGCTCGATCTCTGGGCGGTGGACATCCGCCGGTTCGGGCCGTACCACCGGACCCATGCCTACCTCGTCGCGCGGACCTGCGAGCTCTACGGGAAGCACTACGGCATCTCTTGGCCGCACGAGGAACACGCCTCCGGGCGGGGCCTCAAGACCAGCCCGCTGTACGCGACGCTGAAGGGGCGCGGCGCGGTGTTCGGCCAGAAGTTCGGGTGGGAGCGGCCCAACTGGTTCGCGCCGCCGGGGACCAGGGCCGAGGATGTGGACTCGTTCGGCAAGCCCAACTGGTTCGACGCCGTCGGCGCGGAGCACAAAGACATCCGGGAGGGCGTGGCGCTGATCGACATGACGTCCTTCTCGAAGTTCGAGGTCCGGGGACCCGGGGCGTGCACCCTCTTGCAGAAACTCGCCGCCAACGACATCGACAAGCCCGTGGGGGCGCTGACCTACACCCAGCTCTGCAACGAGCGCGGCGGGATCGAGTGCGACCTGACCGTCGGCCGCCTCGCGCCGGACCGGTTCTACGTCGTGACCGGAACCGCGTTCCTGACGCACGACGGCGACTGGATCCGGCGGCACGCGCCCCGGGACGGCTCCGTCGAGATCGAGGACGTCACGGCCTCCCGCGCCGTCATCAACGTCTGCGGGCCGAAATCGCGGGAGCTGCTGAAGAGCCTGACCGCGGCCGATCTCTCGCTCGCCGCCTTCCCGTTCGGCACCTGCCGCGAGATCGAGGTCGCCGGGATCGGCCTGCGCGCCCTGCGGGTGACCTACGTCGGCGAGCTCGGCTGGGAGCTGCACGTCCCCTTCGCCGGCGCGCTCGACCTGTACGCGGCGCTCCGCAAGGCGGGGGAAAAGCTCGGCGTCGTGGACGCCGGCTACCGGGCCATCGAGTCCTGCCGGCTTGAGAAGGGCTATCGCTATTGGAGCGGAGACCTGACCCCGGATTACACGCCGTACGACGCGGGGTTGGGATTCTGCGTGCGGCTGGACAAGGCCGATTTCATCGGGAAAGAGGCGCTCACGAAGGCCAAGGCGGCCGGGCCGCGCTGGAAGCTGTGCACCTTCACCATGGACGGCTTCGTCCCGCTCTTCGGCGGCGAGACCATCCTGCGCGAAGGCCAGGTGCTCGGTGTTCTCACCGCGGGCGGGTACGGCCACACGCTCCGGCAGGCCATTGCCTTCGGGTATCTCCCCCCCGCCGAGGCGGTGCATGCCGACTTCGAGATCGAGGCCTTCGGCGCTCGCTATCCCGCCACGAAGGGTCCGGACGTTCTGTTCGATCCGAAGCGCACCAGAATCCTGGTTTGAATGAGGTATGAGCTTTCGCAGCACGCCCGGGATGTCATGTTGGAGCGAGGCATCGCCGCCTCGTGGCTCGAAGCCGTGCTTGAACACCCCGAGGTGATCGAGCCGGATAAGGCTGACGCCACGCTCGAACACCGATTGGGTCGCATCCCTGAATTCGAGAACCGTGTCTTGCGGGTAGTTGCTAAGATGAAGTCAAGGCCAGTTGTGATTGTGACGATCTACTTCGACCGGGCGATGAGGGGCAAACTATGAGACTGAAAATCGATCAGAAGGCGGATGCGCTCTACTTCCGGCTCGACGAGTCGAAGATCCTGGAGTCGGAGGAGGTCCGGCCGGGAGTCGTCCTCGACTTCGCCGAAAATGGCGAGGTCGTGGGGATTGAGATTCTCCGCTTGTCCAGCCGGGTGACGAAGTTGAACCTTCAGGACTTCCAGTACCAGACAGCCTGACGAGGGCCGCGGGGCCGAGGCGGTGGCAGGATGATCACGTGGACGGGCGGATGAAGCTTACCGTGACCCTTGAGCCCGGAGAGGATGGGCATCTCACGCAGGAAGTCGAAATCGCTCTCGCCACCTGATTGACCGCCCTTCCGGTCGTTTCGGAGAAGGGAGTGCGCGCGCGTGTTCCGGCCCCCCGCCCTCGGGGTCGTACGCATGACCAGCGATGGGTGGGTATACTAGGAACGTCATGGGTGCCCAGCGAACGAACGGTCCGCAGCTCATCGTGCGAAACGGAAGGCCCGCCGGGGTGATCCTCGGCATCCAGGAGTACGAACGGATCCTGGAACGACTCGAGGACGCCGACGACTTGAAAGCGTTGCGCCGCATGCGCCAGAAGCCGCTCAAATTCAGAAAACTGGAGGACTTCCTGCGCGAGCAGCCCCGGCGTGTATGAGGTCTTCCTTGAATCCGCCGCCGAGCGCGACCTCAAGCGACTCGAATCAGAAGCCTACTCGCTGCATGTCGCGGCCGTCAGAGGACTGGGAAGCGATCCCCGGCCGGCAGGATGCCGGAAACTGAAAGGGTCGAAGAACGACTGGCGCGTTCGCATCGGGCCTTATCGAATCCTGTACGAGATCGATGATCGGATCCGAGTTGTTCGAGTTATGCGAATCCGCCATCGCCGAGAAGCGTACCGATAGCATGGCGGCCAAGAAGTCAGTGCCATGATCGAGCATTCCGCATGTCGGCTGATCCCTCGGCTCGTCCGTCCGCTGAGCTAGCTACCTGCTTGCGGGAGTGAAGAGATCGTGACGTA
Organism: uncultured bacterium; assembly: GCA_964355385.1. GTDB lineage: Bacteria > Oederibacteriota > CAKKQC01 > CAKKQC01 > CAKKQC01 > CAYHEI01. The sequence continues at coordinate 3,174 of CAYHEI010000357.1, forward strand.
TGCGCTCCTGAAGCCATGGGCGGCAGTGGCCGCGCTGGGAGGCGCCGGGGTGGTGTTTGCGGTGCGCATGGGGCGGCTCGGCGCGCTGATGCGGGCGGTCGGGGGGCCGGCGCGGATTCCGGGGGGCGGGGCGCGGACGCGGGTCGTCGCGCTTGTCCGCGAGGTGCTGCTGCACGCGCGGATGCTCAGAGTCCCGGCGATCGGCGCGGCGCACTTGGGCATCTTCGCGGGGTTCCTCGCGATCCAGATCCATACGTCCGAGGTCTTCCTTGAGGGGCTGATGCCGGGATTCTCGTATGCCCGGTTTGCGCCCCGCGTGTACGCGGGCTATCGGCTGATCACCGACGTACTCGCGGCGCTCGTGCTCGCCGGGCTGGGATATGCGTTCTTGCGGCGGTGGCGGGCTCGCCCGGCCACTCTGTCGGACCATCTCGACGCCCGGCTGGTGCTGCTCTTCACGGCGGTCATCATCGTGACGTACTTCGGGCTGAATGTATCGACCGGCGACTCGATCGGCCCTTCGACAGGGCTCAGGGCAAGCCGGGAGGCCTGGTGGTGGGCGCACGTCGCGGTGATCCTCGGTTTCCTTGTCTATCTGCCGGGGTCCAAGCACCTGCACATCCTGACGGCGATCCCGAATATCCTCCTCAACGCCTCCGGCGCCGGGCGGCCGCTCTCGACCCCGGACCTGGAAGGCG
>CAYHEI010000358.1:0-3864 GCA_964355385.1 uncultured bacterium
GACGACGAGCCTCTTGTCCTTGAGGTCGTACCCGAGGATGTTCGGGCCCCCTATCCACATCCCCTTCATGCGCATGGCCTTGATCTTCCCCTGCGTCCGCTCCGCAATCGTCTCCCGCTCGAACTGGGAGAAGGTCATGAGGATCGAGCGCATGACCCGGCCGGCCGGAGTCGAGGTGTCTATCTGCTGGGTGACCGAGACGAACGAGGCGCCGTGCCGCTCGAACAGGTCCAGCATCTCGAGGAAGTCCCTCATGTCCCTGCTCAGGCGGTCGTACTTGTATGCGACGACCACCTTGACCTTGCCCTGGGCAATGTCCCGCAGGAGTTGGCGCAGGGCGGGCCGGTTCGTGTCCTTGCCGGAGTATCCGGCATCCTCGTACTGGGCCGGATACGGCTTCCACCCCTCGCCCTCCCTGCTCTTGAGGAACGCTTCGCAGTACTCCCGCTGCGCGTCCAGGGAACTGAACTTGCCCTCGGCCTGCTCTTCGGTGGAGACGCGGGTGTAGACGGCGCAGTGGATGACCTCCTGCGCCGCCGCCTCGGTCCGCGATCCGGTGAGAGTTCTCATGCCAGTGACATGAGGCTATGGGTGCGCGGGCAAGTCAAGGGCCGTCCTCCTTGGCCGCCCCGGATACGGCGCGTTCAGGCGCGGATGTGGCGGCCCCGGCGCCCTTTGCCCGTTGTGCCTCGATCGCGCGCAGAACTCCCCGGGCCAGGAGGTCCGCTATGGCCTCCAGCCGCTCCTCGGGCGTCATCAGGTCCGCGCAGTCCGGGGGTCCGTCGTGTTCTTCCATGGGGTCCCTTACCTGATAAAGGGGGGGTGAGGGAGCCCGAGTTTGACATTGCCCGGCCAGGGTCCAACGGCTGGCCGGGCCGATTCCGGTCATGCGCCAGGGGCTTTGACATGGAGCGATAGGGGGGTGTAGTATTCAAGTATGCCCTTGAATATTTCTCCGCGATCCTTCAAGGATGTGGTCTACGCCCAACTGGCCCGCATCGGGAAAGCGGTCGCCAGCCCGAGGCGGCTCGAGATATTGGACCTGCTTGCGCAGGGAAGACATACCGTCGAGCGCCTCGCCGAGATGTCCGGCATGAGCGTTGCCAACGCCTCCCATCATCTCCAAGCGTTGCGCCGGGCCAGGCTGGTTGAGCGCGAGAAACGGGGCCTCTATGTCCACTACCGCCTGGCTGGCGGCGAGGTGGCGGCCTTCTTCCTCCGCATGAGGGCGCTTGCCGAGACGCAGTTGTCGGAGATCGAGGAAGCCCGGCGGAAGTTCTTCGAGGACAAGGACGCTGCCGAAGCGGTCGGTCCGAGAGACCTGTTGAAGCGGGTTCGCGAGGGCGAGGCGGTGCTGATCGATGTACGGCCCGAGGAAGAATACCGAGAGGCGCATATCCCGCACGCTGTTTCTATGCCGCTGGAGGCGCTGAAGAAGCGCCTGAAGGAATTGCCGCGCAACCTGGAGATCGTGGCTTACTGCCGCGGCCCGTATTGCGTCCTGGCCGTCGACGCGGTGAGGATGCTCAGGAAACGGGGGTACCGGGCGGTTCGCCTTGAACTGGGTGTTCTGGAATGGAAGGCGAAGGGATTGGCCGTGGCAACGGCGTCCATGTGAGTGGACGCCTAAGGTTGCGGGAGGAAACGATGAAGAGACGTGGAAACAGCCTGGTTTACACGGCGCTGACCGTCGCGGTTATCGCGTTGGCGCTGTCTGCATGGCCTTTGCTGAAAGGAGCGATGAAACAGATGAAAATGGGGATAGTGCTGACCACAACCGAGCCGGAAACCGTGTTCAACGTCTTCCGACTCTCGAACCACTCGCTCGACGCCGGCGACGCCGTTTCCGTCTTCCTGCTCGGGAAGGGCGTGGAGCTGGACCATATCAGCGATCCCAAGTTCGACGTGCAGGGACAGGCGCGGACCTTTCTTGGGAAGGGCGGTAAGATCCTCGCGTGCGGGACCTGCCTGAAGATCCGGAACTCGGGCGGGTCCGAATTGTGCCCCGTCTCCTCGATGAAGGACCTCTACGAACTGGTGCGGGGATCGGACCGCGTCCTGACCTTCTGAACGACATGGCTGAAGAAAGGGCCGTCCCGATGAGGATATACCTCGACTACAACGCGAGCACGCCCATCGCGCCCGAGGTGGCCAAGGCGATGCGCCCGTTCCTGTCGGGCGGTTACGGCAACCCGTCCAGCCGCCACTGGGCTGGGATACCGGCCAGGGAAGCGGTCGAGAACGCCAGGAAACAGGTGGCGAGACTACTGGACTGCGATCCGGCCGAAGTGGTGTTCACCAGCGGCGGGACCGAGTCCAACAACCATGCCATCAAGGGCGCGTATCACGCCAACCGCAACCGAGGCGATCACATCATCACCTCCTCGGTCGAGCATCCCGCTGTCATCGAGCCATGCAGGTTGCTCGAGTCCCTCGGCGCGTCCGTCACATATCTGCCGGTTGACGGATACGGGCGCGTCGACCCGGAATCGGTCCGGAAGGCGATAACTCCAAGGACAATACTGATCACAATAATGCACGCGAACAACGAAACCGGGACCATCCAGCCCATCTGGGAGATATCGCGGATCGCACGGGAGGCCGGAATCCCGTTTCACACCGACGCTGCGCAGTCGGTCGGGAAGATCGGTACGAAGGCAGATGAGCTTGGCGTGGATTTACTGTCCGTCGCGGGTCACAAACTTTATGCCCCGAAGGGCATCGGCGCTCTGTATGTCCGCAAAGGCACCTCCCTGGGGTCCTTCATGCATGGCGCGGGCCATGAAGGGGGACGGCGCGCGGGAACCGAGAACGTTTTACTCGACGTCGGATTGGGCAAGGCCTGCGAGCTGGCGGCGGGCCGGATCGGCATGCCGGGTGTGAAGGCCCTTCGGGACTTGTTCTGGCGGGAATTGAAGGACTGGCTTGGCGACAAGGTTGTATTGAATGGGCATCCCGAGGAGCGGCTTCCCAACACGCTGAACGTCTCGTTCGTCGGGCGGTCCGGCGGCGACATTCTCGCCCGCCTGGACGGGATCGCGGCATCAACCGGGTCGGCCTGCCACGACGGCCAGGTGAACCTGTCCCCCGTCCTGAAGGCCATGGGAGTTCCACCCGAAGCCGGGATGGGCGCGATACGGTTTAGTCTGGGGAGGATGACAACAGAGGCGGAAATCAGGGAAGCAGTTCGATGCCTGCAAACGTCTTTACGATGAACGCCAGATTCGGAGGGTGACAAAATGACAGAACAGATAATCCATGGGATATTGCTGGCGTTGCACAACATCGCCCTCGTGGGATGCGCCGCGGCCCCATTCTACAACCGGAACCTCGTGCTCGCTCGCGCCCAGTACGGGCCGAAACTTCACTTCGAGCTGGATAAGGTGGTCGAGGACACGCTGCAGGGGAACGCGCCGTACTGCATGGCGTTCATCGCCGTTCTCTTCGCCACCGGCCTCGGCATGCCCTTGAACCACCTGCTGTTCCACGGAGCGCTACGCCAACTGCACCCCGTGGCCTGGACGGCGGTCGGCCTGAAACTGGCCTGCGTTTTCGCCATGATGGTGATCATGGGCCGGATCTTTCTCGGCCTCAACCCGCGCCTGCGCGAATTGTTCGCGCGCTTCGAACCGGGAAAGTCGCCTGACCCCGAAGTGGAAAGGGAGTTCTTCACCATCCGCGCCCGGCGCAAAGCCCTGTGCGAGACCTGCCTCAAGTTCGCGGTCGGAGTACTCGTGTTCTCGGCGTTCATGGGTTTCGGCAGATGACCGCCCGAGGAGGAACCCAAATGATGCGTCCAGTCATCGTCCTGTCCATCTGTCAGATAGCTCGGAAGAGCGTCGTGTAGGGAAAGAGTGTAGATCT
>CAYHEI010000359.1:0-3846 GCA_964355385.1 uncultured bacterium
GATGCTGGCCGCGGCGGCGGTCCCCGCCGTGAGGACGAGCGCGAGCGCGGCGGCGAGCGGAGTTCTATGCATGTATCGTCCCCGCCGACACTATGGCGGATCGTCGGCACATCGCGGCATGCTTGCACGCAGCCACCGGGGGGGATCGAGGACAGGAGAACGTGGCGGTGCGGATCAGGGAGGATCTCCTCCGGAACGACGAACCGGGGCGAAGGAGTCTCCTCCCCCGCCCCGGCCTTGCTGCACCACCGTTGGAGCACCTAGAACGCCTTCGATCGTCCTCCCTTCACGTCCCGCCGAACGGCTTCCCTCCTACTTGTTGTGGCAGACCTTGCACAACGCGCTGCCCGCGTTGGACATGACCAGCATCTTGGGGTTCGGGGCGTGCGCGTTGTGGCACGAAGTGCACTGCACCTTCCCCGCGTCGAGCGTCACGGGGCTGCCGCCCGGGATCGCGTTGAACTCGGCCGCGGGCGCGATGCCCGCGTACGTCACGCCGATCGGATGGCTGCCCGTGAGTCCGAGGTTCGCCGCGCCGCCGCCGGCCACCGGCGCTCCCCCGTTCCACAGCATCCAGTTCACCGAGGTCGAAAGGATGAACGACGCGCCCGCGACCGCGACAGTGCCGTCGTGGCACGACAGGCACGCGCGCGACTGGGTGTTGGCGAGGTTCGTCGGCGACGCGGAGTAGAGCGCGGTGTTGAGGCCGCTGTAGCTCGCGTTCGTGGCGTAGAGGTTGAACGTGTTCGCGGCGCCGCTCAGCGTGTGCGACCACAGTGGCACGTTCTGGATCGGCCGGTGCGGCCAGTGACACGTCACGCAAACTTCGGTCACGCCCGCGATCGGCGTTCCCGTGTCGGTGAACACGAAATCGTGCTTGGAGTTCGTGATGGCCGCGAGCGCCGAGGAGCTCACCAGCACGACCAACAGCGAAACGGTCATGCGGAGAAACGATCGAATGTTCATGGGCACATCTCCTTGTAACGGTAGTTGCGACGATTCTCGGAGAAAGACGTTTGGCACGCCATGCGGAAGAGGGTAGTCACGGACTGCGCGCGGTCATGGAGCACCATGATGCAAATCAGTGTCCGCCGTCAACGGGAGCCACGAGATACTGGAACACCTGTACCCGGCGGTTCATGGTATCAACGACGAAAACCCTGTCCTGCGCGTCGATTGCGACGCCACCCGGGATGTCGAACGTGGCCGGCGCGTCCCCCCCCCCGCCGTAGAACATGAGAATACGCCCGTCCTGGTCGAAGACCTGCACGGCGTTGAAGAGCGCGTCGGTGACGTGCAGGTGCCCCTCGCTGTCGATCGCGATTCCCCGCGGCCGGGCGAACTGGCCGGCCATGTTGCCCCGCTCGCCGAAGGCCGCCTCGAAGACCCCCTCCGCGGAGAAACGCTGCACGCGGCACAGGATGGGATCCACGACGAAGATGCGGCCCGCGCCGTCCACGGCCACGTTGACGGGGACGGACATGAGGCCCGGGTCCGTGCCCCTTCCGCCGATCTCCCGCAGGAGCTTGCCGGCGGGATCGCAGACGAGGACCCGGCTGTTTCCGGTGTCCGCGACGATCAGGCGCCGCCGGACCCGATCGTACGCGATGCCGGTCGGGCGCTTGAGGCCGGACAGGATGTGGTAGGCGGCCAGGAAGGTGCCGTCGGGGCCGAACGCCTTGATGACGTCCTGGCTGGAATCCGTCACGTACACGGTTCCGCCCTCGGTGACCGCGACGCCGATCGGCGCGAGCAGGCGGCCCTCGCGCGTTCCGCCGAACCGCGTGAGCTGCCGGCGTGCCAGGTCGAAGACGACGACCGCGGTGCCGTCGGTATCCGCCACGTACACCCGCTTGTCGTCCACCGCGACCCCATAGGGGCGGGCGAGCGCGAAGCCACGCGGAGGTTTGCGGCCCAGCAGATAATTCCAAATCTTGCGCAGCGTGCTTTGCGGGTCCTCGCCGAGATCCTGCGGGGTGGCGAGGCGCTGGAGATAGCGGATACGCGGCGGATCCGGCGGTGGCGGGAAGACGATGTCGGTCGAGCTGGCGGCGAACGTGGGTGCGAGCGTCGCCGGCGCGACGGAGATCGTCGCGGACGCGGCGGGAGCGACCAGGGCTTCGGCCGACGTGGTCGACGGCGCGGACGCCGCCAGGCGGGAACACAGCACGAGGAGGGCGACCGTCGTCATCCGGCGCGCTGGTTCCGCTGCGTGTGGCAGATGAGGCAGAACGTCGCGGAGTCGGCCGAGCGCATCTGGGGAAACGGCCCCGCGTGCGGGTTGTGGCAGGACACGCAGTCGAACGGCTTGCTGTGGTCCTGGGGATTCGGCCGCCCCGCCCGGTGCGACGGGTGCCTGCCGATCGGATGTCCCTCGTCGGGGATGTCCTCGTGGCAGGTCCGGCACAGGTCCTCCGGCTCCGCCCGGAGGAAGGCCCGGTGGCGCGAGGCGTGCGGCGAATGGCACGTGGGGCACTGCCCGCCGGCGAACGGCGGATGCACGACCGGCTGCTCCCCCAGCGCTTCCTTGTCGGCGTGGCACGCGAAGCAGACCTTGCCGCCCTCCTCGGTCAGCTTCACCTTGCCGTCCTTCCCCGGGGTCGCGTGGCAGGCGTCGCACGATCCCCCTTCGAACGGCGGGTGGAGCGGCGCCTCGGTGAGCAAGTGTTCGCGTTCCGAGGCGTGCGGGGAGTGGCACTCCGTGCACTTCGCGTCCGCCACGACGATCCCACCGTGCGCCTTCCGGATATTCTCCGCGTCCGGCTGGTGGCACGTCGTGCACAACGTGTTGACCTCGTCGTTCAGCAGCTTGGGGTTGTCCGTCGCGTGCGGGTCGTGGCAGGTCAGGCAGTCGCCGCTCGCGAACGGCGGGTGGACGTGCGCCTTCTTGCGGTCCGCGACCCGCTCGGGGTGGCACGAGAGGCACAGCGCCAGGACGGCGACCTCCGAATGCGGCTTGTCCAGCTTCGGCACCGGGGGCGCGTGACAGATGGCGCAGACGCCGGCCAGATCCGCTCGCAGCTTCTTGGGATCGTCGATCTGCACATGACACACCGAGCACTTCCCCTGGCACACCGGGTCGTGCACCGTCTTCCTCGCGCCGAAGGCCTCCGTCGCCGCCCGGTACGCGGTCTGGAAGGCGTCGCCGGCATGGGGCGGCGGCGGCGGGGTCTTTGCCCCGCCCTGGGCGGCCCCGAGCGCAGCGCAAGCCAGTCCGGCCAGCGCCGTGAGCGGGCGCATCCGGGACCGCATCACGACGACGGCGCACGGCGGGCCGCGTCCAGGACGCTCGCCAGGCAGGCCGGGCAGAGCCACTGCTTCAGGCCGCGCACGGGGAAGGCGAGCAAGCGCGGTTCGCCCGCCGGGGGGTGCGCGCCGCACGCGCAGCACGTGCCGCAGCCGGCGCGGCCGCAGACCAGCCGCTTCGCGTCCTCCCCGCGTCCGGTCCCCGGTGTCGTCGCGACCGAGGGGGTCATGAGCCTCCGCTCGCGTAGCTGTGCAGTCCGGTCAGGAGGTAGTTCACGCCGAAGTAGGTGAACCCGACGAGCGCGATCCCCGCGACGGTCAGCCAGGCGAACCGGTCGCCCCGCCACGCGCGCGTCCGGCGCAGGTGCAGCGCCAGCGTGTACCCGATCCACGTGATCAGCGCCCAGGTTTCCTTCGGGTCCCAGGACCACCAGGTGCCCCAGGCTTCGTTGGCCCACACCGCCCCCGTCGCGATACCCACGGCGAGCAGGAAGACCCCGCCCACCACGGCCCGGTAGGCGAACCCGTCGAGCTCCTTCGGCGGCGGCCCGGGCCGCCCCGGCGGCGCGGATCGCGCTGGCCTGCTTCTCCAGCCCGGCT
>CAYHEI010000360.1:0-3832 GCA_964355385.1 uncultured bacterium
ACACTCTTTCCCTACACGACGCTCTTCCGATCTGTCCCCGTGGCGGGGGTCGTCATCGGCGGCTCCACCGGCGCTCCGGCGGCGGTGGAGCAGATCGTTGCCCGGCTGCCGGCCGGGTTCCCCGCGCCGGTCTTCATCGTCCTGCACATGCCGCAGCCGTTCGTCCCGCATTTCTGCGCCCGCCTGGCGGGTATGAGCGCGCTGACCGTGCGGCCCGCGGCCGACGGCGACCGCCCGTCCGCCGGCGAGGTGCTGATGGCGCCCGGCGACTCGCACTTGACGCTCGCGCGCGGATTCGCGGGGGCCGTGGTCCGCCTCGTGGAGCGGATCGAGGGCGCCCGGTACCGTCCGTCCGTGGACGCGTTGATGTCGTCGGCGGCGGACGTCCTGGGGGAACGCGCGCTCGCGGTCCTCCTGACCGGCATGGGCGACGACGGGGCGGCGGGCATGAAGCGCATCCGGGAGAAGGGGGGCTGGACGATCGCGCAGGACGAGGCCACCTCGGTGGTGTACGGGATGCCGCGCGCCGCCGCCGAGACCGGGGCGGCCGGGGAAGTGCTGCCGCTCGACGCGATCGTGCCCGCGCTGCTCGAGGCGGTCGCGGCCGCGGGGGCGCCCCGCTGAACGACGCCGGGGGCACCGTCCTCACCGACGAGGCGTTCCGCGCCCTGCGCGACCTCGTGTGCCGCCGCAGCGGGCTCTACTTCTCGGACCGGAAGGATTACTTCGTGCGCAGCCGCGCCCTCATCCGCATGGAGGCGCTGGGACTGGAACGGTTCGAGGAGTACCTCATCCTGCTGACGGGCGGGCGGGCGGCGGAGCGGGAGCTTGATCTCTTGATCGACGAGATCACCGTGCGGGAGACCAGCTTCTACCGGAACCGTCCGCTCCTGGACGCGTTCACGGACCGGATCCTGCCGGAGCTGTGCGGGTGCCCTGAGCCCGGTCGAAGGGGCGACCTGGAGCCGGCGCGCGGCGCGGACCGCCTGCGCATTCTCAGCGCCGGCTGTGCGTCCGGCGAGGAGCCCTACACGCTCGCGCTCATCCTGCTGGACCACCGGCCCGCGCTCGTCGAGGCGGGCCGCGTCACGATCGCGGCCGTGGACATCAGCGCGCGGGCGCTCGCGGCGGCGCGGGCGGGCGTGTGGGAGGCGTTCTCGCTGCGCAATACCCCGCCCCGGCTCCTCGAGAAGCACTTCGTCGCGGAGGACGGCCGGTTCCGGCTGCGCACGGAGCAACGGGCGCGCATGGGAACGATGGTTGAATTCGCCGCCGCGAACCTGCTCGCGGAGCGCGACATGGCGCGTCTCGCGGGGATGCACGTCGTCTTCTGCTGCAACGTGCTGCCGTACTTCGCGGACGAGGTCAAGGACCGGGTGATCGCGCTCCTGGGCGGGTGCCTGGTCCCGGGCGGCTACCTCGTTGTCGGCCAGGCCGAGCTCTTCGGCCGCGAGCCCGCCGGCCTCTTGCCGATCCCCGTCCCCGGCGCGGTGGTGTACAAGAAGACCTGATCCGCCGGCGGCTCGCCGCGGTCACTCCCGCAGCGGGTTCTTGTAGAGATCCTTTCCCAGGAAGAGCGTGAGGGGGCCCGAGTCGGCGTAGACCTCGCCGTAGACGCGGAAGGCGTCGCCCCGGCCCTTGATCCGGATGGCGGAGCGGGACGAGAGCTTCGCGAGGTCTACGGGCGCGAGCGCGTACTGCACCTCCCTCCCGAACTTGACGGCCACGTCCCAGTCGAGGCGCTTCGCGAAGGTGTCGCCACCCTCGTCCTGGCGCTTCGGCGGGCTCTGGAGGCGGCCGTTCTCCAGCGTCACCTCGCCGCGCACCGTGGGGGCCGCGGGCGAACCCTCGAAGGTCACGCGTCCCCGGGCGCCGCCCCGGTAGAGGCCGGGCAGGGCGTCGAGCAGGACGAGCGACGGGGCCGATATCGACAACGCGAAGGTCTTGAGGAGCAGCCGCGCGTGTTCCGCGGTGCCGGTCACGACCACGGGGGCGCCCGCGAGGTCGTGCAGGGACGCGGTGAGCGCCGCGTGGTGCGCGGTGAAGTCGAGCCGCCCCGCGGTCAGCGCGAGCTTCGAGCAGCCCAGCGAGGGCGTGACGGCCCCGGGGGAGCAGAGGAGGGAGCCGTCGAGCGCCGGGTTCTCGGGGTCCCCGCTCACCACGATCTTGCCCAGCGCCGTCGCGTCCGCCGCCGTGACGAACCCCAGCGGGGAGAGGTAGCCGAGTTGGAGCCGTTCGACCGAGAGCGTCAGGTTGAGTTCCCGCTCGGGGTACAGGACCAGCGATCCCGCGCCGCCGGCGGCGAGCTCCTCGCCGCGGGAGACCCGGAAGGCGCTGAACTCGAAGCCGCGCCCCGGGGTGCCCGCGCCCCGGACCTCGACCAGATCGAACGGGAACGCGCCCCATTGGCCGTCCGAAACGGTCAAGCGCCCCGTCAGCGGCGGGTCTTGCGCGCGGGTGAAGGAGAGATCGGCCTCGACTCGCCCGTCCATCGGCGGCACGCCCAGGATCATGAGCAGCGGCGCGGCGGGGAGCCGGTGGACCTCCAGGGCGGCGCGCTCGGGCACGTTGGGCACGCTCCACGCGCCGGCGATCTTGATCGTGGCGCCGTCGCGGCCCTTGAGCAGCAGCCAGGCGCCCCCGGTCCGGTCGTCCGCCGTGAGCTCGATCCGGGGGCCCGCGAGCGAGAGCGTCCCGATCGTCTGCCACGCGGACGCGGCGGGGGAGGAGGCCGTCCAGCGGGCGTCGTCGCGGTCCAGCTCGACCGTCACGTCGCCGCCGTTGAGGTCGTTGAGCGCGAGGCCGGTCAGGATGAGCGTCGCGTGGCCGCGCTTCCCCTCCCACCGGCCCCGCACCGACCCGCCGGCGCACGAGCAGCCGGCGTTGCCGACGGGCAGGCCGGTCCAGGCGACGTGGGCGTCGAAGGTCCCCCGCGCGGCGCTCCCCGCCCAGCGCGAGGGGTTCAGCGTCAGCGTGGCGCCCTCGGACGTGAGCGAGCCTTCGACCTCGCCCTTGCCGGGCGCGAGGGCGAGACGCAGGTTTCCGGAGCCGAGCCGTCGGCCCGGCGTGGACGTGTTCCCGCCGGGCGCGCCCGCCAGGTCCTTGAGCGCGATCCAGCCCGACACCGAGGCGCCCGCCGCCGACCGTTCCACGGCGAGACCGCGCGTGTCGAGGCCGCCGTCGACGTCGGGCAGCGCGCCCAACCCGGGAAGCCGCCGGAGGAGGGGAAGCCAGGCCGCCAGCGACCGCTCTCGGAGGTCGGCGGTCACGGCGAACGTTCCGCCGCCGGAGAGGTCGGCCCAGCCCTTCACCGCGGCGTAGCCGCGGGGCCAGCGAAGCGCGAGCGTGCCCCCGGCGCGCGCCAGCGGTCCGCGCAGCGAGAGGCTGCCCGAGACCTTTTCCCCCGGGGGTGTCAGCGACCAGGCGCCCGCGAACGGCGCGAGGGGCAGGTCGCTGAACGCGGCGGTGAGGGAGACGACCCGGGGGGCGCCGCCCTCGAGCGTCAGCACCGCGGAGCACAGATCCTCCCAGGCGAACGTCCAGGCCGTCCGCCCGCTCTCCGGCATGGAGACCGAGGCCGCGACGTCCGGATACGCGGCGCCGTTGACTCGCACGGCGCTCAGCGCGAGCTTCGTTTCGCGCACGGCGCCCCGGAAGGTGCCCGCGACCTCCGCCCGGCCTTCCACGTCGGTCGCGCCGAACTTCAGATAGGAGAGCAGGAGCTTGCACGAGCCCTCCCAGCCGTCGGCGGCGAGCGTGACGGCGCCGTCGCCCCGCGCGTCGCACAGGGGACCCCGCAGGGCGATTCGCGTCAGCTTCAGCCCCGCGTTCC
>CAYHEI010000361.1:0-3824 GCA_964355385.1 uncultured bacterium
ATCGGTGTCAGTCAGGTCCCCCTGTGTCCTCCCCCCCTGGAGCATCGTCGCGCTGAGTATGCGCACCAGGACCCCGGACGGCGTGTAAATGGCGGCCGACACGTCCGGGGGAAGCTTGGTGAGCGCGATCTCGGGAGGATCCCCCGGTCCGATCACGGCGTCCGCGACCCGGACGTCGGCCAGCGAGGCACCGAAGGGATCCTCCGCCGCCGCCGTCGTCCCGACGGGCGTGGTGGAGCCCGAGGGCGGAGTCGGCGGCGGGGGGGGCGGCGCGGAGGTCGTGAACGAGGGAAAGGGCGGACGGTCGAGCTCGGTGACGCGGATCGAGTCGCACCGGATCAGCGACGTCGTGCCGGGCGAGGACAGGCCGTTCCCGACACGCAGGCCCGTGGACTCGTACTCGGTGGAGGACCACTGGTAGCGGCGCTGCTCGACGCCGTCGATGGAGAGGATCGCGTTCGTGGTCCGCGTCCCGGCCCGCAGCACGGTCAGCCGCCAGTGGTGCCACTCGCCCGGAGTGACGACGTACGAACTGTCGATCCCTCCGGCGATGTTGCCGGGCTTGTTCCCGGCGAGACCGGCCTTCAGCGCGCCGGAGGCGTTGCGAACGTACGCGGCGCAGTAGAGGCTCGCCCCGTCTACGAACTCGAGCAGATACACGGCCTGACCGTTGACCGGAAGAGACAAGACCTCCGGGTTGAGCCACGCCTCGGCCGTCCACTCGAACCGTCCCGCGGGCAGCGGGTACTCGACGGCCGCGGATTGCAGCGTACCCTCGGCGTTCGACACATCCACGCATGTGAGCCCCCGCGCCCCGACGCGGGCGGACGACTGCTCGGCGTAGAGCGTCGTCCCGGTCCCCGACGCGCTCGTCACCTCGCTCCAGCCCGTGTCCACCGAACCGGTCTCGAACGTCGCGGTCACGTCCACCCCCGCCTGGACCGGCACCGGGACGGTCACGCTCGTCACGACGTGCCCGCCGAGGTCCTTGACCCGGGCCACCAGCCCGTTGCAGTTCGCCGGGAGGTTCCGGACCAGCACCCCATACGACAGATCCGAGAAGCCGTCCGAGGGCATGTCGGAGGACTGGTAGCCCTCCACCGCGATGTCGTTGCTGAACTCGGTGTCGTCGGTGTCACCCTCCGACACGGTCGCCTTGTCGTCGAAGTCCACGAACCGGGTGGCCACCACCGCCGCGCCGTTCATGAGGTCCACTTCCACCCGAATGAGGTCTCCTTCTTCCTTCGACGGCGCCCCGAACAGCAGCCGCCCCGCCATGAGTGCGTTGTAGCGGGTGAACCGGTCCACCACGGGCGCAGTGAAGTTGGTGGTTTCGGGGGTGTACGGCAGCTCTTCGAGCAGATGGACGCTCATGTCCTCGTTGCCGCCGTGCCGCCGAACCTCGAAGTGCAGGTGGGAATACGCCGCGTCGTCGTTCCCGACGTCCCCGAGGTACGAGCCCTGGGCGATCGTCGCGCCCTCGGCGAGCCCGAGTGCGATGGCGTCGAGGTGCAGGTACTGGAAATACAGCGTCGTTCCGGATGCCTGAATCTCCTTGAGGATGACGTGCCGGGAGGAGTAGTTGTCCGTTCCCCCCGGCCCTTCCTTATGGATGACGCCGTCCGCGACGGCGTAGCAGGGCGTCCCCTTCGCCGCCGGCAGGTCGATGCCGTCGTGGAAATCCCATTGTGAGAAGTTGCACCGCGGGCCGAACGACGTGTTCATGACGTCGGGCGTCGCGGAGTTCGAGAGCGGCCAGATATGGGCGGCCGGTGCGTCCTGCGCGCACAGCACCGCCACGAGCGCCAGCGCGGCGGAGAAAATCAGTGTGCCTCGAGCTTCGCGACCCAGTCCTTCAATTCGGCGTTGTCGGGGTTGAGCGCGAGGGACTGCCCGTAGGCCTCAAGCGCGCCGGGCGTCTCCCCCAGCGCATACCGGGCGTGCCCCAGGAGCTGCCACGCCTGCCAGTGTTTCGGATCGCCGGCCACCAGCGCCTGCGCGCGATCGCGTACCGCGGCGTAGTCCTTCGCGGTGTACAACGCGAGGGCCTCCTCGTACGTCCCCGTCGGGCCGGACGGTCCTTCGCGCTCGCGCGCTTCGGACACTCCCTCGGGCGACCCAGGGGGTGCCCCGCCCTCGGTCGGCGCCTGTTTCGCCTCGCCGCGACTCGGGGCCAGCGTCAGCGTCACGTACTGGGCCTGCCCCAGCTCGCCCAGCCAGCCGTACGCGTAGTCCATGCGCAGGGACGACCACTCCACCCCGACCCCCGCGCTCGCCCCGGCGTTGCGGCCCGCGGGCACGAAGCTCTGGAGGTAGCCGGCGCGCAGGTAGAGGAAGCGGTTCATCCCGGCCTCCAACCCCGCGCGGAAGTTCACCGGGCCCTTGTGCTCGTACACCGTCACGTCGCCCAGCAGCAGATACGTCATCCCCAACGACGGCATGAAGGTACGCCCCCCCAGCGGGATCAGGAGGTCGTGGCGGGCCGAGAACCCGTACGCCACACCGCCCTTCACCGAGACCGGCAGCGGCGGCCGGCGCCCGTCCAACGCGCCCGCGTACCCGAGATTCTGGAGCACCAGCGCGAACGAGGTCCCGTCGTCCCCCGTCCCCCGCCGGTACGACACGCCGACGTCGGCGGCGCCCTCGGCGGTGCTCCCGCCCGCCAGCGCATGGCGGTACGCTTTCAGGGTCCCCCCCGCCGCGAACGCGCGGGCAAAGGCGAATCCGGCGCCGAGGCTGACGCCGAGGTCCGACGCCTGTTCCGCGGGCTTGAGCCCCTGCGTGGACTCGATCTCGCCGTAATCCAGGTACTGGACCGAGGCCGCCCCCACGCCCGCGAGCGGCAGGCCCAAGACGCCGCGCGCGAGCGGGAAGGCCAGTCCCGCGTAACTGTAGCGGATCCCCGCGACCCATTGAAGATGCGAGAGCGCCGCGGACCACCCCGGCTCCGCCGCGAGCCGCGCGGGGTTCCACTGCAGCGCCGTCGGCCCCTCCGCCGCGGCGACGGCCGCACCACCGCTTCCCGCCGCCCGCGCCCCCGTGACGAAATTGACCGCGTCCAGCGCGGTCCCGCCCACGGCCCACGCGAGCCGGGCGACGAGCGGCAGGACGAGCACGCACGTCATGGCCAAGGGCGTGCCCCGAGCGTTAGCTCAGGCTCTCCTCACCGGCCCGAGCGCCCCGCACGCCGGGAAGGCGTCAATCGATCCCAGAGATACAACAGAAGGAACGCCGCGAGAATGATCAATCCCGCTATCGGAGGACCTGCAAACGGGGAAATCTCCATGCCCATTACCTCGTCAGGCGCGCGAATTTACTGTGCCGGCGAGTGCCCCAAGAGCACCTGCCCCAGACGGAGGATGACGGCCAGCGCCGCGAGAGCCGCAGCCGTAATCCCGCCTACCGCGGCCAGCGTCGCCCGCTGAAACGTTGCATGCATCCGAACCGTGGTCTTCATGAGTTTCCTCCGATCAAGATCTTCCCGAGCAAGCTCAACGTCGCCACGAGCGCGGCGACGGCGGCGCCGAGTATCCCCCACGTGAGCCGCTCGACGGTCCGTTCCATGGCGTCGATTCGTTTTCCGAGCTGCTCCACGCCACCCTCCAATCTGGCGACCCGTTCCGTCGTGCTCATGACATCATTCTACTCCTTGGTTCACCGCACCACCAGCTTCAGGATCGCGTCGGCGCCGCCGCTGATGCGGATGAGATAGACGCCGCGGGCGACAAACGACCCGCCGTAGTCGCGGCCGTCCCAGATCACGAGAAATTGCCCCTGCCCGAGCTGCCGCCGGCCCTCGAGCGTGCGGATGCGCTTGCCGGACG
>CAYHEI010000362.1:0-3801 GCA_964355385.1 uncultured bacterium
GCGCTACGCGATCATGGCGCTCGTCGCGCTGCGCGAGCGCGGACTGGACGACGGCGCCCTCCTCGAGCGGCCCGGCACGCGCGCCACCGCCTACTTCCCGATCTCGTTCTGCCCCGGGGGCATCCCGGTCAGCTTCGGCGACTCCGGCTCCTCCGTGCGCGATCCGGTGTTCTACCTGCTCGGCGCCCTCACGAAGAACCCGGACTTCATCCGGTACCTCGACCGGCTCGCGGAGGACTTCAAGGTGTCCGACGGCGGCTGGCCCGTCGAGGCGCTCGCGGTCCTGTGGCGGCCCGTGGGAGAGCCGTGGCTGCCCGCGGCGGGCTCGCCCCTCTCGATCGGCACGGGACGGGTGTACCGCGAGATCGGCTGGTCGGTGTTCGTGAACCGCTGGGAAGCCCCGTCCTTCATCGCCGGGTTCAAGTGCGGGGACCTGAACGCGAACCACACCCAACTCGACAACAACAGCTTCCAGCTCTGGACGAACGGGGAATGGCTGGCCGCGGACCTGGGTGGCGGCGTGTACAACAAGGACTACTTTTCCGAGAAGCGCTGGGGCATGTACGTCGTGAGCACTGCGGGGCACAACGCGGTCCTGATCGGCGGGCGGGGGCAACTGCCCCGCACCAAGGGGACGCTGGAGAGCGTTCGGAACGACCCGGAACTGGCCGTCATGATCGGGGACGCGAGCGCCTGCTACGGCCCGGGAGTGACGCGCGCGCGAAGACACTTCGCCGTGCTCAAGCGGGCGGCGGTCGTCGTCGTGGACGAGGTCACGACCGAGGCGCCGCAGCCGCTGGAGTGGCGGCTGCACTCCGCGCGCCCGATCGAGGCGGCCGGGGACGGCGCTCTCGTGAGGGGCGAGCACGGGCGGCTCGCGGTGCGGTTCGCGCCGGGCGTCGCGATGCTCGCCGTGGCGGACTGCCCGGAGGAGCTTCCGCCAGGCAAGCTCGACGTCGTACTGAGCGCGAGCGCTTCCGCAGCTCGGTCGCACCTGTTCGCCGCGGCGCTCGTGCCGCTCCAAGGCGACGCTCCGCCCCCCGTGGTCCGCTTCACCCGGGATCCGGAGAAGCTCGGAGTCGAGATCGAGGGGTTGGGACGAATCGTCTGGCGGCGCACGCCGTCCGGCTGGAGGCTGGCCGAATGACGCTGTCGATCGTGGTGTTCTGGTCGGCGCTCGCGGTCGCGTCCTCTTCGTCCGGCTCAGGGCCGGCGGACCGCGGGCGCATCGTCGTCTACTACCCGTCCTGGGTGTGGGTAATGGGGACGTAGTTCAGATGTTAAGATTCTTGGGAGAATCTGAACAACTGAACTACGTCCCCAATATCACCAAAAAGCGGAGACTTGAGCGGTGAAGGCGTCGAGCGGGGGCGTGACGCCTTCGACGGCGACGCGGCGGGCCTCCACCTTGAAGGCCATTTCCGGGACGAACCGCCACGCGACGGCGGCGTACCACTCGCCGATTTGCTTCGGCGCGCCGTCGCGCAGGTTCCGGATGATGTTCGACTCGCCGACGCCCAGCGAGACCGGCCAGCGCAGCGAAGCCGCCTCGGCCTCGTAGTAGAAGCCGGTTTCGGGCCAGCCGAGGAACATCCCGGAGGGCCCCTGGAGCCCGGCCTGCCCCCCCTCGATCCGAAGGGAGAGGCGCACGGCGGAGAGTTCCGCCGACAGGGACAGGTCGCCGGTCACGATCTTCACGTCGTGCACGTTCCCCTTGTCCGCCTTGCCCGAGTAGCCCGAGACGCCGAGGCCCACCGTGGGGGTCCCGAACCCGATGCGCCCCGCCAGCGCCCGGCTCGCGTTGTTGTCCGCCCCGAACGACCGCTCATCTTCCGCGGGTCGGGCCCACCACAGGCCGTCCGCCTCGACGCGGAGCGCTTGCCATGGTTCGTCCGGTTCGACCTGCAGGCCGTTGAGCACCGCCGCCTGGTACCGCAGCGTTCCGAATCCCAGTTCCGCGCCGCCGCTCAGCTCGGCGCCGAGGTCCTGATACGGGACGGGGATCATCCGGGACGCGAACAAGGGCAGGTGCGCGAAAGTCCGGCGGGGGAGCGAGACGTCCTGGTTCAGCAAGCCGAGCGGGGCCTGAAAGACGCCGGCGCGCAATGCCAGCGGAGAGGGGCCCCGTTCCAGGCGGACGAGATCGGCCGAGGCGCAGGCGTTGAGGAGCTCGATCCGCCCATGGTAGTTGTTCGCGCCCGGCCGGGGGTCCGAGCCGCCTTGCGTGAGCCACAGCTCCCAGGTGGTGCGGGCCCGCTCGCCCAGCCGGGAGGCCGCGGCGAGAGAGAGCCAGGGGTTCGAGAAGCCGCTGAGCGTGCGCCCGCGGGTCGCTTGCAGGGGGTTCCGGGGCGAGAGGGCGAGACGCGGATCGGAGGTTGACCCGGCGTTGCGCAGGACGGTGTAGTTCTCCGTCACGTATCCGCCGAGCCGCAGGTGGCCGGGCAGGTCGAGGGCGGCGGCGGGGGGCGCCGTGTCGTCATCCGCGACGGCCGCGGTCTCTCCCGCATCCATGCGCCGCACCGGCTTCCACAGGCCGCGATCGTCCCACTGCGCGGCCTCGCCGGGGCGCATCAGGACCGCGTAGCGCAGCGCCCGGTCCCGGCAGAGGACCTCGCCTTCGGCGACGCGGATCTCCGTGACGTCGCCGTCCACCGCGATCGCGAACAAGGTGCCCTTCACGGCCGCGACGGCGGTGGGGGTCGTGACGATCAGCTCGCCGCCCACCCGGTGCTGCACCAGGAAGCGGGCAACCCCCCGCAGGAGCGACAGCCCCAGCCGGTGGCCGCGCGGCGCCGACACCTTGAGCATCGTGCGCGGACCGAGGCTGACGCGGGAGCCGTCCGTGAACTCGAGCCGGGCCCGACCCAGCTCGAGCGTGGCGATCGTGTCGCCTTGTTCGAGCCGGCCGCCGGTTTCCGCGATCTTCCAGTCCGCGCCGGGGACCTGGATCCGGGCGACGCCGGATACGTCCGTGATCGTGGCGTGCCAGATAGGCGAGGCGGAGGCCGCGAGGAGCGGCGCGGCGACCAGAAGGCTGAGGGCACCCATGTCCCTATGGTACCCGAATGTGCAATGCTGGGGCTCATGGGCAAGACGGGTCGAAGCCGCGAGCTGTTCGACGCCGGATGGCGCTTTCACCGGGGCGAGATCCGCATCCCCGGCACGGTGAAGGCCGGCGTCATGGGCGGGCTCGCGGACGTCGTGGAGCCCAAGCGCGCGCGGCGCGACGCGGTGGCGTTCGTGGACCGGCAGGCACGGCGCGCGATGGACCCGGACCGGTGGCGCGCGGTGACGCTGCCGCACGACTGGGTGGTGGAGGAGCCCTTCGTCAACGATCCCGCCGACCAGACGCACGGCTATCATCCGCGCGGCATGGGGTTCTACCGCAAGGTCTTCGCGTTGCCCGCGGGCGACGCCGGGGGGCGCGTCGCGCTCGAGTTCGACGGCGTCTTCCGGAACTGCACCGTCTGGGTGAACGGCCACCACCTGCTCGACCACCGAAGCGGTTACACGAGCTTCGCCGTGGATCTCTCCGAGGTGGCGCGATTCGGGAACGAAGGACCGAACTGCGTTCTGGTGCGCGTGGACGCCCGGGACAAGGAAGGCTGGTGGTACGAGGGCGGGGGCATCTACCGGCACGTCTGGCTCGCGAAGACGCATCCGGTCCACGTCGCCCGGTGGGGCGCGTTCGTCCGGACGCTGTCGCTCACGCCGCGCCGCGCCGCGGTCCGGCTCGATGTCGCGGTCGAGAACGAGACCGGGGAGGCCGCGGCGTGCGCGGTGGAGACCGCGCTCGTAGAC
>CAYHEI010000363.1:0-3799 GCA_964355385.1 uncultured bacterium
GGGGCTGAAACCGGCACCGGGGGAGCGCGCCACGAACGGCGCGCCGGCCGACCGGATCGAGCGCCTGCCGCTGGAGCTGCTCGAGCAGATCGGGGAGCAGCCCGCCCGCGAGGGGCTGCGCCGGACGCCCGAGCGCGTCGCGCGGTCGTGGCGGGAGCTCACGACCGGATATGGCGTGGACGTGGAGAAGCTCATCAACGGCGCGATCTTCAAGGCGCCGGACTCGGAGATGGTGGTGGTCGCCGACATCCAGTTCTACTCCGTGTGCGAGCATCACCTGCTCCCGTTCTTCGGCAAGTGCCACGTCGCGTACATCCCGAAAGGCCGGATCATCGGGCTGTCCAAGATCCCCCGGATGGTCGACGCCTTCTCGCGCCGGCTCCAGGTGCAGGAGCAGCTGACCTCGCAGATCGCCAATGCCCTGCAAAAGGCCCTGGCCCCGCACGGCGTGGGCGTCGTGACCGAGGCGCGCCACCTGTGCATGGAGATGCGGGGCGCGAAGAGCCAGTGCTCGCCCACGAAGACGAGCGCCATGCGCGGCTCCTTCCGTGCGGACGCGCGCACGAGAAAGGAATTCCTCGAACTGATTCGTTGAAGTTGTCAGCCGCTCGCGTCCCTCTTGCCTCCGGATGGACCGGCGTCATCGCCGTGCTGGCGGGCGCGGGAACGGCGCACGCGGCCTCCGGGTTCGCGCGGCACGCCGGGGTGCCGCTCGCCGTTCCGCTCTGGCTGGGCGCGTTGCTCGGTGCGCTGGCGTGGGCGGGGATGGCGAGGCTCGGGGGCGGAGCGTGGGGCCGGGCGGGATGGGCGTTCGCGCCCGGGCTCCTGTCCTGGGCGGCGCTCCCGATCGCGGCCTTCCTGGCGCGGAGGACATTGCCCGAACTCGCGAACCTCGGCGCGCTGCGGCTGGGGGAGCGCTGGGTCGAGGTGAACACCGCCGCGTACCTGGGGCTGGGCGTCCTGGGTCTTGGAATCATGGGAACCGCGATCGCGCTGGCCGTCCTGTGCTGGCGCGCAAACCGCGCGAAGTGGGTAGCGGCGGCGTGCGTCCTCTTCCTCGCGGGCGCGTGGCGCACGGTGGTCTTTCCGCCCAGCGGGGACGAGCCGTACATGCTGCTCTCGGCCTCCAGCCTGCTGCGCGACGGCGGCCTCGACCTGCGCAACGACTTCGCGCGCGGTGACGAGCGGCTGATCCATCCCCGTTCCTTCCGGGACGATTTTCTCGCCGCCCATGTCCTGCCGGGCCGCGCGGGGGAAGCCTACAATCGGCACGGGATGCTGCTGCCCTTCCTCTTTATCCCGGGGTACGCCTTCCTGGGCCGGCTGGGATTGGCGGCGCTCCTCGCGGCGGCCTGGGGTCTGTTGCTGGCGCGCCTGGCGCGCGCCCTCGCGCGTTCCGGGCTGCCGGAGCGCGACGGCCGCACGGCGCTCGTGCTCCTTACGATCGC
The DNA here is from genome assembly GCA_964355385.1 of uncultured bacterium. GTDB lineage: Bacteria > Oederibacteriota > CAKKQC01 > CAKKQC01 > CAKKQC01 > CAYHEI01. The sequence continues at coordinate 1,449 of CAYHEI010000363.1, forward strand.
CTCGCCGCTGCCGTTGTTCACCGTCTTCATGGGCCCCGACCTGCCGACGGCGCTCCTCGTGACGCTCTGGCTGGCGGCGGCGCTCGACGGCCGGCGCGGAGCGGCGCTGGCGTGCGTGGCCGCGTTGCCCTGGGTGCACTTGAAGGGCGCGCTCCTGGGCGCGGGGCTCGTGCTGGGCGGCACGATCCTGCACGGCGTCGCGTGGGGCGCGTGGTCGGCGGCGGCCCTCGCGGGATCGCTCGCCGGCCTGGTCGGCGTCCTGCACGCGGCGACCCCGGTCCCGGCGTGGCCGCCGTGGTCGGTGCTGACCTACTCCGCCGGCCACTACAACGAGCGGTTCGATCTCCGCAACGCGCCGCGCAGCGTCCTGGCGACGCTGTTCGACCGGCACCAGGGGCTCGTCCATTTCCCGCTGCTGCTGCTCGCGTTCGCCGGCATCGTCCTGCTGTGGCGCAGCCGTCCGCGCCTGGCGGCGTGCGCGGCCGCGGCCGCCGGGCCGTACCTCCTCGCGCTGGCCTGCTACAGCCAGTGGCACGGCGGGCCCGGCGCGCCCGGCCGGATGCTCGTCGTCGTGCTGCCGCTGCTGGCCTTCCCGCTCGCGGCGGCGGTGGGACGGCTCCGCGCCGCGCGCGCGGGGCGCGCGCTGCTGGCCGGGGGCCTCGGGCTGGGGCTCGTCGCTTCGTGGGTGCTGGCGGCGGTGCCGGCGCTCGCGTTCGTGAGCGCGAAGGCGCGGCTCGAGTCGGTCGCCGCGGCGAAACTCGGCGTCGATCCGCTCGGGGTGCTCCCGGGGTTCGGGCTGGACGCGCCGCCCCCCGGCACCTTCCCGCGCGCCGCCGTCTGGCTCGTGTTGCTCGCGCTCGGGACCGCGTGGCTGGCCCGGCCCTTCGACACGCTCGGGGTCTTCCGCCGGAGCAGTCGATGACCCCCGCGGAGTTCGTCCGTGCGGCCGCCTACCAGCTCGCCGCGGACGCCAACTACGAGCTCCTCGTCGACGCCTACCCCGAAACGGCGCGGGAAGCGCGGGACTTCGACGGCGCGCTGGCGACGGCGGACCGGGGGGACGCCGTGGTGGTCGCGTTCAAGGCCGCGGACGCGCTCGGCTACGCCCAGGTCGTGTGGTGGCTCAACCGCCTGCTGGCGCTGGTGCCGCGGCCCGCCGCGCTGGACGCCCTCGGCTACCGCGGCGTGCTCGTGCTGGTCTTCGAGCGGGAGCTCGACCCCGTGAAGCGGGACCGGCTGCTCGCGCTGCGCCGCCGCCGGTGGTGGCACCGCGGCGCGGTGGCGGTCGTGGTGGTGGAGCTGGCCGCGCGGGAGGCGACCGCGTCTCGGCTGCCGCGCGCGCTCGCGCCCCTGCTCGATTGGCTGGGCACCGCCGCGCGCCGGCGCACGGACCCGCCGGAGATGCCGATCCGCCCGCCCCGCGTCGGGCAGATCGGCGCCCGCTCGCCGATCGTCTTCACGACCCTGGCGCTCGTGGCGATCCTGTCGCTGATCCACGTCGTGGTGTTCCTCTGGGAGCCCGACGACTCCCTCCTGCTCCGCCTGTACCGCTCGGGGGCCCGGCAGGGGACGGCGATCCGCGACGGGGAGATCTGGCGCGACGTGACCGCGAACTTCCTGCACGGGAGCTGGGACCACCTGATCGGGAACGTGACCGCGCTCTTCGAGTACGGCCGGATCGTCGAGCCGCTCTTCGGCTCCGCCTGGACCCTCGCGGCGTTCGTGGGGACGGGGATCGCGGCGTCGCTGTTCAGCGGGATGGTGAATCCCGACGTGCTGGCGGTCGGCGCCTCGACGTCGGTGATGGGGTTCGCCGGGATCATCCTGGCCGTGTTCGCCTTCCGGCGAGAACGGATTTCGCTGCGCTTCCACGGGCACTTCGCGCGGCTCTTCCGACTGGGGCTCATCTTGAACGGTTGGAGCGTCTTCCTGGGCGCCCTCGGCCGGAGCAACGTGGACAACTGGGGCCACCTGGGGGGCCTGTTGTCCGGCTTCGCCCTGGGCAGCGTGATGCCGTTCGCGCAGGGCGCGTCCAAGCGGAGAGCCGGGCCGCTGCTCGCCGTCGCGGCGGCGGCGTTGTGCCTGCTCTCCGCGGGCGCGGTCATCGGGCGCTGGGAGGCCCCCGCGCAGCCGTTCTTACGGGTGCGCGACCACGCGCCCCAGGGGGAGGTCGAGCGGCCGCTCGCGGTCCTGGCCGCGCGGGACGAGCATGCGCTGGTCGTGACCAACCGCACGTATACGAGCCTCACGGTGCGCCGCGACGGCGACCAGGTCGCGTGGATGTTCGAGCAGGGGCTGGAGCGCATGCGCGCCGTCTTCGCGGACGGTCTCGCGCGGGGGGGGCGCGGGGG
>CAYHEI010000364.1:0-3796 GCA_964355385.1 uncultured bacterium
CCGGGTGCTCGGATTGCGCCTCCACGCTCGCCGCGAGCAGGATGCCGCGGGCGGGACTGGCGCCCGGCGCGAGCGCGGTCTCGACGATTTCGAAGGCGCCCGACGTGAGCGTGCCGGTCTTATCGAACGCGACGAGAGTGATCCGGGCCGCGGCCTCGATCGCGCCGGCATCCTTGACCAGCAGCCCGCCGCGGGCCGCGCGTCCGAGCGAGGCGGCGAGAGCGGTTCCGGGCGCGAGCGTCAGGGCGCACGGGCAGGCCGTGGCCAGCACCGCGACGGCGGCGGTGAACGCCACCGCGGTCCCCGCGCCCGCCAGCAGCCAGCCCGCGCAGGCGCCGCCCGCGAGCACGAGCGCCGCCGGCACGAACCGCGCGGCGATCCGGTCGCCGAGCTCGGCGAGCGCCGGACGGGAGCGCGCCGCCTCCTCCATGAGCCGGCCGATCGAGGCCGCGAGGGTGTCCGGCCCGCCCTTCGTGCAGCGGACGACGAGCGCGCCGAACTGGTTGATGGTGCTCGCGAGCACGGCCGACCCCGGCGCCTTGCGCACCGGCATCGGCTCGCCCGTGACCATGGACTCGATCACCGTGGACTCGCCCGCGGTCACCTCGCCGTCCACCGGCAGCTTCTCTCCGGGCCGGATCTTGACCAGGTCGCCGGGGAGGATGGCGGAGGCGGGTTCGAGGCGGGGAATACCGTCCCGGGTGACGGCGAACCGGCGGTCTTCCGTGCGGACCGCGGCGCGCAGCTCCGCGTAAGCCGCGTTGACGGCCCGGTCCTTGAGGAGGTTCCCGGCATGGATGAACGCGATCACGGTCACGGTCGCGTCGAAGGAGGTCCGCCCGCCGAGGTCGTCCAGCAGCACGAGCGCGCTGAAGATGAAGGTCGATCCGGAGGAGAGCGCCACGAGCGTGTCCATCGTCGCCGCGCGGGCCTCGACGGCCGCCATCGCCGCCCTCCAGATGTACGTCCGGCCGATCGTCACGAGCATCAGCGTGGCCAGGGCGAGGCCGGCCAGGTTGGACGCCGCGTGCCCCCGGGGTCCGGCCCGGTGCAACAGGTGCAGCGCGTGGGCGAGGATCGCGGCGACGACGCACAGAGCGAACTCGAGTCGCTGGCGCCCGGACCAGCCGGTCGGAGGAGACACGGTCCCGGCCTCGGCGGAATAGCCCAAGCCGCCGATTTCCACCGCGATCGCCGCCGGGTCCGTCCTTTCCGGCGCGTACACCACGTCCGCGCGGCGCGTGCCGTAGTCCACTCGCGCGGACGCCACGCCCGGCATCCGCCCGACGGCCTTTTCGATCGTCCGGGCGCAGGCGACGCAGTGCATGCCGCCGATCGTAAACGTGGCGTTCGCGCTCATCTCAATCTACAATCATATCGGGAATGATTAAGCCGCGAGCGCTTCGACCGGGCGGAACGATCGGCATCGTCGCGCCGTCGTCCCGCGCGAAGGCGCGGAACCTCGCGCGCGGCGTGGCGATCCTGCGCGGGTTCGGGTACCGCGTGAAGCTGCACTGTTCGCCCGCGCTTCGCGACGGGTACCTCGCCGGACCGGACGCGGTCCGGGCGCGGCTCTTCAACCGGGCGTTCGCCGATCCGACGGTGGACGCGGTCCTGTGCGAACGCGGCGGTTACGGCGCGCTGCGGATGCTGGAGGGCGTGGACTTCGCGGCCATCCGGCCCCACCCCAAGATCTTCGTGGGGTTCTCGGACATCACGATTCTCCAGCTCGCGCTCTGGACGAAGCTGAGGCTGGTGACGTTCTACGGCCCGATGGTGGCGTTTCCGGGGCCGGCCTACAACTGGCGTCATCTGTGGCGGGCGCTCTCGTCTCCGCGGTCCGCGGGGTTCGTGCCGGTTCCGCCGCCGCACCGTCCTGAATTCATCCGGCCGGGCCGCGCGACGGGCCGGATCTTCGGGGGGACGCTGTCTCTCGTCTCCAAGCTGGTCGGCACGCCGTACCTGCCCGATCTGCGCGGCGCGATCCTGTTTCTCGAGGACGTGGACGAGCCGGCGCACAAGCTCGACGGGTATCTCGCGCACCTGCGGCTCGCGGGCGTCCTGGGCCGGCTGGGCGGCGTCATCCTGGCGAACTTCAAGCGCTGCGGCTCCCGCTCGGCCCGGGTCCTTCCGCTCCCGCGGATCTTCCGGGACTACTTCGGCCGGGCGCCGTACCCCGTCGCGACGGGATTTCCGTTCGGCCACCGGGACCCGATGTTCACGCTGCCCCAGGGCGTCCGGGCGACGCTGGACTCCCGCCGGGGCGGGTTGGTGCTCGAGGAAGCCGGCGTCCGCGCCTAGAGCGAGCGGGCGGTGCGATCGACGAGCCGGATCATCTCCTGGGTCTTCCTGGCATTCCAAGACGGTGAGATCGGCACCGAGAGGGACCGGGACAGCAGGTCGAGCGTCCGCGGGCACATTTTGCGGTCGTAGCGGATCGCGCGGCCCGCGGGCGTCGTCTTGTAGGGGTCCTGGCGCGGATCGAAGTGCCCGCGCTTGTTCAGGACCGGCCACCAGTTCTGGTAGATGTGCCGGTCGGTCTCCAGGCTGCGGAACCATGTGCCGCACCACAGTCCCTTGGCGCCGAGCGCGTCCCCGAGCTTGAGCGCGAGCCGGGGTTCCGCGAGGCGCAGGATCAGGACCTTGCCGCAGTCGCCCGCGAGGTCGTGGACCGGCGCGGCGGGGCAGACCGGGTGGCCGGTGAACGCCTTGAACATCCTGCGTTTGATCGCGTTCATCCTGCGCAGCAGGCCGGGGAGCCGCGCGAACTGGGCGTTGAGCATCGCGCCGAGCAGTTCGCTCATGCGGAAGTTCAGCCCCGCGAAGTAGACGTCCGGCTTGAAGCCCCGCAGCCGGGGATCGAAGAAATAGGCGCCCGCGTCCTGGTAGATCATGGCGCGCTGAAAATGGTCCTTGGCGTTCAGCGTGACGGTGCCCCCCTCGCCCGCCGAGATCGTCTTGTAGTGGTTGTGGCTGAACGCGCCCGCGTCGCCCCAGGACCCGAGCCGCCGGCCGCGCCACTTCCCGCCGGTGGCCTGACAGACATCCTCGATCACCTTGATCCCCCGGCGCCGGGCGATCTTCAAGATGGGCCCCAGGTTGGCGACGAGGCCGATCATGTGGACCGGGATCACGGCCTTGGTGCGGCGGGTGATCTTCTTCTCGAGTTCGAGGGGGTCCAGGCCGAGCCCGTCGTCCACGTCCGCGATCACCGGTACCGCGCCGACCGACAGGACGGCGAGGGGCGTGGCCATGAACGTGTACCCGGGCACGATGACCTCGTCGCCCTTGCCCACGCCCAGCGCCGCCAGCGCGGTCATGAGCGAGGCCGTCCCGCTCGAGGTGCACACCGCGTAACGGACGCCGATGAACTTCGCGAAGGCGTTCTCGAACTTCTCGACCTCGCCGCGCCAGCCCGCCGCCTTGCTGCCGTACCGGAAGAGGAAGCCGCCGCGGATGACCTTCGCCACCGCGTCGATCTCCGGTTGTCCCATCGCGTATGCCACGAGGGTTATTCTCTCATGCCGCGGGCGCTGCGCACGTGCGCCGCGACGTCGGCGACGGTCGCGGTCCAGACCCGGTCCCGGTTCGCGGCGAGCCAGCCGCCGAGCGCGTGGAGGGCGGTGGTCCGCGTCGTCTGGTAGCCGTCCTGCCCCACGTCATGGCCGGCGAACACCGCCCAACCGCCGTGCTCGACGGCGGCCTCGATCCGCTCCACGTAGCGTTCGACCGGCCACGCGTCCGAAAAGAACCCCGCGAGATGGCCGAGGTCGCAGATGGCGGGATCGTTGTGCGT
>CAYHEI010000365.1:0-3779 GCA_964355385.1 uncultured bacterium
CCCGTTCAGGCGATCACGGGATCCATATGTGGTTCGTCCGCATCCCGCTCGACGTCCTGTTCCTGAGCGAAGACGGTGTCGTCGCGCGTATCCACTGCGCGCAGCCCGGTGCATCCCCGTTCCGGTCGGGAACCTCCATCCGCTGGGTGATCGAGACCCACCTCGGGTGGTGCGAGCGCCACGGGATCAGCGTGGGCGATCGGTGCCGGGGACTCCCGGCTCTCCGGTAAGCCAAATGCCATCAGACGAACCGGCGCAGGGCCTCCGCCGCGCCCGCCACCAACACATGCTTCGCGCCGCAGGGATGGATCTGACGTGCCGGCCGGTTCACGACCTGGAGTCCACGCGGGCACGGCAGGCCCGCCAGGAACACCGGCCAGTTGTCCGACGGACGCGTATCCGCCAGCTTCACTTCCACAGGAAGCCAGGGCACGCCGTCCCTGACCACGAGAAAGTCAATCTCCCGCTTCTCCTTGTTCCGGAGCATGAAGAGTTCGAATTCGCCCTCGCCCGTGTCCGTCCAGTAGTGCACGGCCTTGAGCAGGTGGCAGGCGACAAGGTTCTCGAAACGGGCGTTCTCGTCCCGGATCGCCGCGTAGTCCCACAGGTACACCTTGCCCTCGCGCCTGAGTGCGCGCGGCACGTTCCGGCTCCATGGCTTCACCTCGAAGGCGTAGTAGAGCTGGACGAGATACGCCATCCAGCGCTTGACGGTCGGGATGCTGGTCTCGAGATCCCTCGCCATGGCGGCCTGGCTGAACAGGGAACCCACCCGGGACGGCAGGATGGAGGTCATCATCTCGATCCTCCCCAGCTCCGGGAGGCGACTCAGGTCGCGCAGATCCTCGCGAATCACGAGCTGTTCACGATTGCGTCGCCAGAGCCGGGCCCGGCGCGCATCCTGCAGCAACAACGGCTCCGGAAACGGACCGTAGGCCATGAACGCCCGCAGAAGGTTCCCAGCCGACGGCACCGGGCGCTGATCCCCTCCGAAAAGCGCGCCCAGGGCCTCATCCGGCCCCGGGACGCGCGGCGAAAGGAGTTCTCCCAGGCTGAAGGGGTGAAGACGGAAGGACAGGTGGCGCCCCAGCAGGCTATCGCTTCCCTTCATGTAGACATTCAGGCGGGCACTGCCCGTGACGAGGATGTCGCAGGGCTGCGCGAGGGTGTCCCAGACCCCCTTCAGGTTCCGCTTCCACCGGCGATCCTTGTGGATCTCGTCCAGGACCACGAGCGGCACACCCCGTCCATCCCGCGCCGGAATGATGGTCGCCGGATCCGTCGCCCAGATGCGCCGGAACGTCAGTTCGTCCCAGCTCCGGTAGCTCCCGTTTGGACGCTCGCCCAACAGCATCTTCGCGAGGGTCGTCTTGCCGCATTGCCTCGGTCCCGAGACGAAGGCCATCTTGCGACCCCCGAACGCCAGCTCCTGGACGGCTCCCGCGAGGGATCGCGCCTTCATGCTGACCATACTAACGCCTGACGTTAGTTTGGTCAACTCCTGCCTTCGCGCCACCATTGCGGGAGTTGGAGCGCCCGAGGGTCAGAGCCTGACCCAACGGCGGGCGCTAGCGCTTCCCGGCCGGACGGGCGCCGAACCCTTCGCCGGGCGAGCCGGGGTCGAGCGCCACCCCGCCATCGGGCGTCGCGCGGTAGCGCGGGACACCCCGGACGGGCCGCTCCCCGGGCGTCTCCCCTTCCTCCGTCCCCGCCGCCGTGATGAAGTTGTGTTCGATCGAGCGGGAGCGGGGCTTCTTGTCCATGATGATCTGGCCGCCCCGGTTGTTCGCGACCAGGTTGTCGCGGACCACGACGCCCTCCGCCTCGGCGTTGTCGAGCCGGATGCCGCCGCCCCACCCGCTCGTCCCGTTCTCGATGAAGGTATTCCGCTCTACGACGATGTCCTTGAGCCCGTGGTGCGGCGTCTTCTCGCCCCAGTCGGCGAGCGTGAGTCCCACGTGGGCGTTGCGGTAGGCCACGTTGTCGTGGAACCGGATCCCCACCAGCGCGCCGTTGTTCTCGGCGGCCAGCGCGTAGCCGTTCGACTTCGTGTCGTGAACGAGGTTGCCCCAGACCTCGATGTCGCGCATCTCGACGTCCCAGGCGTCCACGTAGATGCCCAGCCGCCGGATATGGTGGACGACGTTGCCGTGGACCCGGCCGTGGGAGCCGTGCTTGGCGTCGATGCCTTCCCCCCCGCGGTCGCCGCCGGCGCAATCGTGGACGGTATTCCCAGCGATCTCGAACCCGTCGCAACCGGCGACCGAGATGCACTCCTGCGAGCCGTTCCGGCACGCGTCGGCGACGTCGTTCCCCTCCACGAGCACGGACTTCGAGAACCAGACCCCGATCCCGGACGACGCCGTCCCCTCGGTTCGGCACCCCCGGATCACGATGTGTTCACACCGCTTTCCCAGGATGCCCGCGGCCACCTCCCCGGGCCCGGCGTTTTGCACCGTGAGGCCGCGCACCTCGATCCAGCTCAGTCCCTCGAGATGCACGACGCCGGCCATGTCTTCCGCGAGTCCGGCGTTTTGCCCGTCGAGGACCGGGGTAGCGCCGGGCGCGGCTGCGAACACGACGGGGGCGGCGGCGGTGCCCGAGCGCTTCGGGATCAGACGCTCGCGCCAGGTGCCCGAGGCCAGGTAGACGGTGGTTCCCGGCCCCGCCTCCCCGGCCGCCTTCGCAAGCGTCCGCCAGGGGCGCGCGCGGGTCCCCGGCCCCGCGTCGTCGCCGTCCGGCGCCACCCACCGTTCGGTGCCCTGCGCCGCCACAGATGCGCTCATGGCGACCATGACAGCCGCCACGAGGCAAGCAAAGGCGTCGCGCGGGTGCGGCATTCAGGCAATCGGCAACCGATGCAGCCGGTAGCGGGATTCCTCGACGATCACGATGGCTCCTTCCCCGCCTACCTTGCCAAACACGACACGATCTCACCCACGTACATCCGGTGGTAGTCCTTGCTCGGGTAGAACTTGTCGAGCTTCGGATCGACGAAGTGCGCCGGATCGAAGTCGTGCCAGTAGAGCTTGCGGCACTCGAACACCAGCCGGGCTTCCGCGAAGTAGATGCCGCCGTTCCGGCCCTGCACCGGCGTCAACCCGGTCTCCTTGCGCTTGTCGATGTCCCGCCCCGACCACTTGCCGCACAGCTTCAGCGCCGCGCGGTACTGCTCCTCGAAGAACGTCAGGGTGAACATGCCGTGGCGCTCCATGAACCCGAACGTGTGCCGCCCCGGCCGGATAACGCACAGGGCGACCTCCTTCTCCCACAGGATCCCCAGCCCGCCCCAGCTGGCGGTCAGCATGTTGAACGATTCCAAGGTGCCGGCGGTGACCAGCATCCAATCCTTGTCGAGCAGCTTGAAGACGTTGTCGGTGCGCGAGAGCGGATTGACGGTCCTGAGCTTGTATGCCATCCCCCGATTATGGCAGGACGCGCAGGAGCCGGTCGCCGGAAACGACGGCCGTCCCATTCTCGACCCTCAAGATGCCCGCAGTGTGTACCACCTGAACGATTGGCGTGCCGAGTCGCGCTGCCAGATTCCGCAGCCCGGCGGAAATGGAGGTATCGGCCCATGCGGCCTCGATCGCCAGGGCGGGCTTCCCGTTGAGTTCAATCAAGAAGTCCGCCTCGCGACCATCGAAGGTGCGCACATACCACAGTCCGGCATCGCCCATGCCGTTGTCCTCCCAGACTTGGCACCCTTTCATATTCTCGCGAGTATATGAAAGGCGCGGAAGTCGCGATCGAGGGGACGACCCTCTTCCCGGGCTCGC
>CAYHEI010000366.1:0-3757 GCA_964355385.1 uncultured bacterium
AGAGCCAGGGCGGCCGCGACGAGATCGACCATTGGCTCGCCGAGCACCGCACCGCCCTGCTGGTGAACAACCTCACGCACGATGTCCGGTTTACGCACGAGTTCGGGCGGGTGCGGAAGAGCGTGTCCATGGTCGCCGTGCCGTTGTTCCGCGAGGGGACGCTGAACGGATCCCTGCGCCTGAGCAGCGCGGTTCCGCAGGCCTTCAGCCATGACGACCTCCGTTTCACGAGCGAGGCCGCGAGCCTGCTCCTCCCGGTGCTGTTCCCCAGGACGTGAACGAGGCGGAAGGGCTCGCGGGCGAGCTCGACGCGGAGGCGCTCATCGTGGGTCTCATGGTGCTGGGCGGGGCCGCCCAGCACGCCTTCGGCGGCCCCTGGCTGCTCATGGCGGGGACGGCGGCCCTCGGCCCGCGGATCGCCATGGCGGGGGACGATCGCCGGGCGGGCATCGTGACCGCGGGAGGCTGCGCGATCTGGCTCGCCTTGCACTGGCTGCTGGGCCGCGATCTGGGCCGGATTCAGGTCGCGGCCGAGGTGCTCACCTTTCTGGCGTTCGTGGCCGTCTTCTGGTCCGTGCGCTTGACCCTGCGCGCCCGGGCGGAGGGCGGAGAGGCCGCCGTCGAGAGCGAATCGGTCGAGGAACTCGAACGGCGGCTCGAACTGCTCAAGGCCGAATCCGCCTCCCGGGTGCAGGAACGGGAGGCCTGGGTCGGGTTGTTCGCCATCATGAAGAACCTGGGCGAAGTCATTCGGATGGACGACATCGTGGAGGTCGTGAAGGAAGCGACGCGCGTGCATCTCAAGATGCCCGCGTACGTTCTCCTGCTCGCCAAGGACGGAGCGATCACGGTGCGGGCGCAGTTGGGGGGGGACGACGCGACCATGAGCGACGCCGCGTTGCCGGCCGGCCGGGACTCCCTCGCGGGCTGGTTCCTGGGCCAGCGCGACCCCGTGTTGGTGGACGATTTGCGGGAGGACCCCCGGTTCCACGCCGCGCTCCTTCCGTACCAGTCTCTGGTGGCGCTGCCGCTCTGGGTAGGCGACGAAGCGGCGGGTGTCCTGGTGGCGCTCGACCGGGAAGGCCGGGCGTTCAACCGGAACGACTTCCAGCGGGCGGGCATCCTCTCGAAGCAGCTCGCGCTCGGGCTGGGCAAGACCCTTCTTTACGAACAGGTCGAGGAGCTGTCGATCACCGACGGTCTGACCCGGCTCTACCGGCATCGGTACTTCCAGGAACGGTTCGAAGGGGAGCTGGAGCGGGCGCGGCGCTACGGCCGCCCTCTCGCGTTGCTCATGGCGGATTTGGACTCCTTCAAAGCCTACAACGACCGCTACGGCCACCTGGAGGGCGACGAAGTGTTGCGTCTCGCCGCGCGCGCGATGCAGCAGCACTTCCGGCGGCAGGCGATCCTCGCGCGTTACGGCGGGGAGGAGTTCGCCGTCATCCTGCCCGACACCACGAAGGAGCAGGCGGCGGAGGAGGCCGAACGATTCCGCCGGGCGCTCGCCGGCATGACGGTTCCCGCCGGCCTCCCCGTCCTCACGGCGGCGGGGCGCGACGACCGCCCGCCGGTCACGATCTCGGGCGGCGTCGCCGCGTTTCCCGCCGACGCCCAGACGCGGCGCGACCTGATCGCCCGTGCCGACGCGGCCTTGTACCAGGCCAAGCACGCGGGGCGGAACCGGATTTGCGCGTTCGACGCCGCGGTCACGCCGCCCGAGCAGGGCGCTGCTTGACACCCGCCGGCGGAGGGTGTACAAAGAATTCACCCCAAGTCTTCCGGATATTCCCATTGATTCATGATCGTTCCCCGCGCATCCCGTGTCCGGCTTCGGACGCTTTCGGCGAGTCGCCTTCGGCGACAACGGCGGCGACCGCGTCCGTAAGGACCGCGCGATGCTAGGTCATTCCAGGAGGGAGGCTGCCATGCCGGACGTCGAGAACGAAGAGATCGAGATCAAGGCCGCGCCCGGAACGACCCAGCTCAACCTGGTCCAACTCAAGGGCAAGACGATCTCCGAGCTCACCAAGATCGCCCGCGACCTCAACGTCGCCGAGAGCGTCGGCGGATTGAAGAAGCAGGAGTTGATCTTCAAGGTCTTGGAAGCCCAGGCCCAGCGCAGCGGGCTCATCTTCGCCGACGGCGTGCTGGAATGCCTTCCGGACGGGTTCGGCTTCCTCCGCTCCGCGAATTACAACTACCTGCCCGGTCCCGACGACATCTACGTGTCTCCTTCCCAGATCCGGCGCTTCGACCTGCGCACCGGCGACGCGGTGTCGGGCCAGGTCCGCTCGCCGAAGAACGGGGAGCGCTACTTCGCGCTGTTGCGGGTCGAGGCGATCAACTACGAGCATCCCGACACGGTCAAGGAGAAGATCTTCTTCGACAATCTCACGGCGCTGTATCCCAAGGAGCGGCTCCGGCTCGAGACGACGACGGAGGAGCACGCCATGCGCATCATGGATCTCCTGTGCCCACTGGGCAAGGGGCAGCGCGGGCTGATCGTCGCGGCCCCCCGGACGGGCAAGACCATGCTCCTGCAGAAGATCGCGAACGCTGTCACGACGAACCACCCCGAGGTGCACCTGATCGTGCTGTTGATCGACGAGCGCCCGGAGGAGGTCACGGACATGCAGCGGTCCGTGAAGGGCGAGGTCGTCAGCTCGACCTTCGACGAGCCGCCGGAGCGGCACGCGCAGGTGGCCGAGATGGTCATCGAGCGCGCCAAGCGCCTCGTGGAGCACAAGCGGGATGTGGTCATCTTGCTCGACTCGATCACCCGCCTCTCGCGCGCCTACAACACGATCGCTCCGTCGACGGGCAAGGTGCTCTCCGGCGGAGTGGAATCGAACGCGCTGCAGCGCCCCAAGCGGTTTTTCGGGGCGGCCCGCGCCACCGAGGAGGGCGGCTCCCTCACGATCGTCGCCACGGCGCTGGTCGAGACGGGCAGCCGGATGGACGAGGTCATCTTCGAGGAGTTCAAGGGCACGGGCAACATGGAGGTGAACCTGGACCGGCGCCTCGTGGACCGGCGGATCTACCCCGCGATCGAGGTGAGCAAGTCCGGCACGCGCAAGGAGGAGCTGCTCATGAGCGAGGACGAGCTCAGCGGCGCCTGGCTCCTCCGCAAGGTCCTGAACCAGATGAACCCCGTCGAGGCGATGGAGTTCCTGGTGGACAAGATCAAGAAGGTGAAGAGCAACAAGGAGTTCCTGAAGCTCATGCGGGCCGCCCGGGTCGAGTGAGGTCGTGACCGGGGCCTGGCTCGCGGCCGCCTGGTTCGCGGTCGCCGCGCCCGCTTTCGCCGGCCTGCACGGGTTGTACGTGAGTCGGCACGTCGTCCGCCAGGGGGAGACCGTGGAAACCCTGGTCCGGATGTTCGGCACCACCCGGGGCACGTTGGAGAGCCAGAACCCCCGCCTCAATCTGGATGCCCTGCGCGCGGGCGACCAGGTGCGGATCTTGTCGAAGCCCGGCGTCTTTCAGCGGCTGCAGCCGGGTCTCACGGTGTCGGACGTCGCGTACGTCTACAAGACCAGCCAGGAGGAGCTGCTCAGCGTCAACGGCATCACCGATCCGCGGCGCATCTCCGCGAATCGCGAGCTCTTCATCCCGGAGCGCGATACGCTCACCGCGGATCGTCTTTTTCGTGCCCTTTCGCCATGGCCTGGTATTTGGTGCTTACTCAAGGGCAGCACAGAACCCGTACGCGTAAAAATCATCGCCGCTCACCAAGGGGCTGGCGAGACAATCC
>CAYHEI010000367.1:0-3110 GCA_964355385.1 uncultured bacterium
TTAATTTTGTCCCCCTATGCAGATTTATTTCCCAGACAGCCCGTCCCCCCCTGCGCGGCGCGGGGCGCCCGCGCCTGGCGCGGGCGTGGTGGCGTCCGGCCGGGGGAACGGGGGCCATATACCCAACAGAGCGGCCGGGGGCGAGGGGGATGCGTACGACCCGGCCGCCCCGCGCCCGCACCGTGTCCGCGCCCACGATCGTCCCGGCGGCCCAGTCGGCGCCCTTGACCAGAACGTCCGGCCGGACGGCGCGGATCAGCCGGGCGGGGGTGTCCGTGCCGAAGATGGTGACGAAATCCACGCAGCCCAACGCGGCGAGGAGCTCGGCGCGCTCGCGCGCCGGCACCAGCGGCCGGCCGGGCCCCTTCAGCCGGCGGACGGAGGCGTCCGCGTTGACGCCGACCACGAGCAGGCCCCCGCGTCGCCGCGCGGCCGCGAGATAGCGGACGTGGCCGACGTGCAAGAGGTCGAAGACGCCGTTGGTGAAGACGATGCGCCGCTCCGCCCTCCGCGCCGCCGCGAGCCGGGGGAGGAGGGCGCGGAGGGGGAGGATCTTGCGAGTCCGCGAGCTCACAGCGCCGCCCGGATCTCCTCGCGGCTCACGAGCGCGCAGCCCAGCTTGCCGACCTCGATCCCGGCGGCGGCGCTCGCCAGCCGCACGCTGTCCTCGATGCGCCCGCCCGCCGCGAGCCCCATTCCGGTGACCGCGATGACGGTGTCGCCCGCGCCGGTGCCGTCGAAGACCTCCCGGGCGCTGGTGGGGATCATGCGCGCGGGACCGCTGGTGAACACGCCCAGCCCGTGCTCGTGGCGGGTGACCAGCGCCGCGTCCGCCCCGAGCCGGCGGCGCAATTCGGCGCCGCCCGCCAGGAAGGCGGCCTCGTCCGCGAGCGGGCGCTTCAGGCACGTCGCGGCTTCCTCGAGATTCATGCTCACGGCCGTGGCATGCCGGAAACGAAGAGCCAGATGCGGTTTCGGATTGACGGCGACGGGGACGCGCGCCCGCCGGGCCGCGCGGATCGCGCCTCGGATCAGCTCCGGCGTGAACGCGCCCTTGTCGTAGTCGATGAGGAACAGGACGTCCGCCGCGGGAAGCGCCCGCTCCACGCCGGCCAGCAAGCGCGCGGTCAGCTCGCGGGAGGCCGGGTGGATCCGCTCGCGGTCGAGCCGGAGCATCTGCTGCTGGCGGGCGATGACGCGGGTCTTCACGATGGTCGGCCGGGAGGCGTCGGACAGGACGCCGCTCCCGTCGATCCCGCGCTCGCGCAGCAGGGCCCGCAGCTTCGCGCCGCCCGCGTCGTCGCCGACGATGCCGCAGAGCGTGGCGCGCCCTCCCAGGTGCTGGACGTGGCTGGCGACGTATGCGGCGGCGCCCAGGGTCACGGTCTCCTCCTTGATCTCGACGATGGGAATCGGGGCTTCCGGCGAGACGCGCCGGACGTCCCCGAAGAGGTACTCGTCCAGGATCACGTCGCCCAGCACGAGCGCCCGCTTGCCGGGGATGCGCGACAGGAGCGCCTTCAGCCGCACGGAGGAAGCGCTCACAGGAAGGCGCGCTCCACGCAATCACACAGAATGTGGCCGATGGCGATGTGGCACTCCTGAATCGGCGGGGAGTCGTCCGCCGGGACGATGAACGCGGCATCGCACAGCGCCGCCATCGCGCCGCCGCGCGCTCCGGTGAGGCCGATCACGCCCGCGCCCCGCGCGCGGGCCGCGCGGATGCCCTCGAGCACCGCGGGCGACCGGCCCGCCGTCGAAATGGCCACCACCACGTCCCCCTTCCGGGCCAGCGCCTCGACTTGCCGCGCGAAGACGCGCGCGTATCCGAAGTCGTTGGCGATGGCGGTCAGCGCGGACGTGTCGGTGGTCAGGGCGATCCCGGGCAGCGCCCGCCGGTGTTCCGCGAGATACCGCCCCGTCAGCTCGGTCGCGAGATGCTGGGCGTCCGCGGCGCTTCCGCCGTTCCCGAAGAACAGGACCTTGCCGCCCCGCTTGAGCGCGCGCACGAGCAGCGCGGCGGCCCGGTCGAACTGGCGGCCGTGCGTGCGCGCGACCGCCAGCTTTACTTTCGCGCTGCGGCGCAGGTGGGCCGTGGCAAGCCGTGCCGCGAGTCCCATCACCGCTCCGCCTTGCGCGCGACGCGGTCGGCGGCGAGGGCCTGGTCCCAGAGCGCCTCGAGCCGGTCCAGCGGCCAGGCATTGGGACCATCGGAGAGCGCGCGCGCCGGCTGGGGATGGACCTCCACGAAGAGGGCGTCCACGCCCGCGGCACACGCGGCGCGGACGAGCGTCGGGATGAGTTCCCGCCGTCCCCCCGATGCCTTCCCCTTCCCGCCCGGCAACTGGACGCTGTGCGAGGCGTCGAAGACGACGGGCGCGCCGGCCGCCGCGAGCGCGGGGAGCCCGGCCAGGTCCACGACGAGCCGGTGATAGCCGAAGCTCGTGCCGCGCTCGGTGACCAGGACTCGCGGGTTCCCCTGGCTCCGGACCTTCTCCACCGCGTATCGGACGTCCTCGGGCGCCATGAACTGCCCCTTCTTCACGTTCACCGCGCGGCCCGAGCGGGCCGCCGCGCAGAGCAGGTCCGTCTGCCGGGACAGCAACGCGGGGATCTGGAGCACATCCGCGACTTCCGCGGCGTCCAGGACCTGATGGGTTTCGTGCACGTCGGTGAGCACCGGCAGCCCCGTGTCGCGGCGGAGGCGTCCGAGGATTCTCAGGCCCTCGGCCATTCCCGGGCCGCGGAAAGAAGCGCCGGACGTGCGGTTGGCCTTGTCGTACGAGGCCTTGAAGACGAGCGGGATGCGGCGGCGCCGGGCGAGCCGGGCGAGGCGCTCCGCGATGCTGCGGACGTGCCGTTCGGACTCGATCACGCAGGGCCCCGCGATGAGGGCCAGCGGCGCGCCGCCGCCGACGCGGAGGGAGCGGGTGATCGCGACGGGCGGCGTGACAGGCACGAGGATGATTATCGTAGGTCTGGACCGCGTGGGCAAGGCCGGCGACCACGGCTCAGCCGCGGTCGCCGCGGGGCCCCCCCCCCCCCCCGGGGGGGGGGCCCCCCCCCCCCCGGCCCCCCCCCCCCCCCCCGCCCCGGGTTTGGGGGGCCCG
>CAYHEI010000367.1:3120-3748 GCA_964355385.1 uncultured bacterium
GTTGTTTTTTTTTGGTTGGTGGGGACCGGGGGGGAAAGGCGGGCGACCAGGGCTCCGCGGGGGGCGCCGCGCTAACCGGTAATCTACGGGTTCGCGGTCCCCGCTCGCGCCGGGCCAGCGCAAGGCACTCGTCGCGGTATTGCGCGTGCCGTGGCTCGGCGGGATCGAGCGTGGCCGCCCGCGCGAAGGCCTCCGCGGCCTCCCCCTGCCGTCCCCGACCCCGCAACGCCAGGCCCAGGTCGCCCCAGGACGGCGCGTCGTCGAACCCCGCGGCGATGCCGGCGCGCAGGCGGGGCTCCGCCTCCGCCCACCGCCCCGCGTCCGCGAGCCAGATTCCGAGGCGGTTCTCGAAGTAGCCCGCGTGCCCGGTGAACTCGAGGAGCGACTGCAGCCGGCGGATGAGTTGCTCCTTCCCTTCCCCCGGTTGGCGGGCGCCGAGCCCCTCGGTGCCCGGCAGGAACTTCATGACGCGCGCGCGCGGACCGGGCGCGTGGCGGACGCGGTACCACACGAAGCCGCCGTTGAGGTAATCGCGCCCGGAATCGCTCATCAGCGGTTCCAGCCAGCGGGCGCAGAACTCGCGGTAGCGCACGAGCGCGTCCGGCGACCAGCGGAAGGCCGCGAGCAC
>CAYHEI010000368.1:0-3743 GCA_964355385.1 uncultured bacterium
TGCGATGACGCCATGGGCCAGCTGGGGATCGAACCCAGGACACCCAACTTAAAAGTAAGTTTGGGTGTCAAAGAGGTCCGAGAAGAGACGACGCGTGACGCTGAGGCATAACCGCTGGTGGGGCCTAAGGACCCGCATGGAGAAAGGAAATCCGTGCGGGTTCTTTCTTTTCTGGAAACGGATCGTCGAGTGACTGGAAAACGGACGCGAGAGGTGTCCGACGAGTTTGGGTGCCTGCCAATACCCCATGGTACCTGCTGGACGGGTTCGTTGGCATTCTGTTGGCATGAAAAGTTGGTGGTCTTTCTTCTGGAGAGTTGGTGCACCATGCACCAGCCTCACTAGTTGGGTGTCTTCGTGGCCCCATTCGGCTGGGGCACCATACCAGTAGGCTGGGTGTCGTCCGCGCCGATCGCGTCGTGGTTGACTGGTTTCGGTCGCCTCGTGCTCTGTCATGTGGAGCGCACCGTGAACACCGAGCGGGATACCCGTTATATGGTCAATCTCTCTGGCCGGTCTGGCAGCAGGTTGATGCAGGAGTTGGCTGGAAACAGGCGAGTTTCGACGAACACCTGCCCAAATGTCCTTGACCCGGAAGATATTGTCGACGCGTGGTATGAAGAAAGCGCCCAGTTCAATGCCCATACCTTTGAGGCCAAGTTCGCTTCTCATGGTTTCAAGGACATATCGGTAGATACCGTGCCGATCTGGGGCCAGAAGATACTGTTCCTGAAAGCGCGTCGATAGCAGGTATCCTTGTGCCGCCATTCTGGGTCTCTTATAGCAGGAGGAGACAGATGAAGGGAGAAACCGGGGACTTCAAACAGCTCGTGACGGGCGCCGGAGCCGGCGACCTTAGGGCGTTCGAGCGCCTCGTCCGGCGATTCAGGAACCTGGCTTTCGGATACGCCTACTCGATCCTGGGAGATTGCCAGCTTGCCGAGGACGCGACGCAGGAGGCGTTTCTCGAAGCCCACCGGCTACTGCCGCGACTGCGCCATCCGGCGGCGTTCCCGGGCTGGCTCCGGCTGATCGTGTTCAAGCATGCGGACCGGATCACGCGACGGGCAACGGTGCTGGTGGTGCCGCTGGACGATTCACCCGAGGTTGTGGCGCCAGGTGCTGGACCGGATGAGCTGGCCGAACGGCGGGAGACCAAGGAGAGGGTGCTCGATGCCGTCCGTGATCTGCCTGAGGGATTGAGGACGGCGACCGCGCTCTTTTACATCGGTGGGCACTCCGTTGTCGAAATCTCTCAATATCTCGAGGTTCCCGTAACCACTGTCAAGAAACGACTGCATGACGCCAGGAAACACCTAAGGGAGGCAATGATGGACACAGTGGGGATGATGCTCAAGGACAGAGCTCTGCCTGAGGAGTTCGCGCGGCGGCTGGTCATGTTCCCGTTCCCGCGACGGGAGCCACCGGTCGAGATCGAGGACCTTCCGCGGGAGCGGTTCCGGGTCCGCTGTATCGACGCCCAGGCGTTCTTCGTCCCCCTCATGGCCGGGGGCAAGTGCGATTGGACGTTCTACGACTGGCCCGGCGGGCGTCTTACCGGCGTGAACGAATCTCACGTAATCGGGGCGTCCAAGTGGAAGGGAGGCACGCTCGTGCGGGCCTGGTTCCGGTATGCGGACCTTACCAGGAAAGCCGCGTCGGAGTGGGGCCAAGAGTATTTCCAGGTAGGGAAGGAAGCCCACGTACGGGTCGAGCTGGGACGAACTCCCGGGGGGAAGATTCAGCTCTCTGAGCACGCCTGGCCGGGTGAGCCCGAGGATCCGTCAAAGCAGGTTCTCATGAATCTTGGAATCGGTCCGTCGCCGAAAGGATATGAACAGCACGAGATCACCGGAGTCTCCCGCGTCACTGTGGGAGACCGGTCATGGACCTGCCTGAAGGTGGTGATGGCCGACCAGCGGTGCAAGAGCCCGAAAAGGGCTCCCACCATTCTTGCCGAGTGGTACGTGGCCAAGAACGGCCGGACCGTCTTCTTCCGCCGGTATAACGGTCCTCACTTTACCTCGCCCGACAAGCCCACGAGCTTCGAGTCGCTGAAGGGAAACCTGGAAGTTCGCTGGCATGGCGTCACATTCCGCCACGCCTACGACTGTATCCCGGATATCGCCCTCGGGAAGCCTTTCTGAGATAGAGGTTCCCGTCCGCCCCGATCGCGGCGGGGCGAACTAGGGTCTGTCTATCCAGACCAGTTTGTAGCAGAGGTCAGCGTTTCCTGGTTTTGCCCTCTCAAACGAGCCGACCAGGCTGTATCCCCACTGGCGAAGCTTGTCGGCGGTCTCGTGACTGTGACGCTCCTCGTTGTATGTGCCGACAACCAACCGTCCTTCCTCGGCTACGAAGTGCTTGAAGAGGTGCTTGACGTAGTCTCTCTGGCGTCCGACCGGCACGTACTCTAATCCGGTGCGGATGAAGTCATACTTGCTGGCCGGAGTCCAGTAGAGTGCATTCCCGACGAAGAACCGGTCTTGCCAGTGGGGCAGTCGTTTCTTTGCCAGGGCCACCAGCTCCTTGGATATGTCGAGCCCGTGGAACTCAATGCTCCTGCCGGAGTCCTTCAGCCACTGCGCGAGCGATTCAACCAAATGGCCATTGGCGCATCCGATATCGAGGAAGGTCCCGCTCTTGTGCACGGCCTCGAGGACGATCTCTCGGGCATAGCGCCACCGCTGTTCGTCTCCGCTATGACCGGACTGGGCGCGGGGATTCGTTGCGGCCAGATAGGCCTTTGTGAAGTATCGGTTGTGGTTGTCAAACCAATCCGCTTCCGAGATCGTCCCCTTGTCGAGGGCCTTCTGCTGCTCGCTGACGAACTCGAACGCCCTGTTGATGCCTTTCCTGGTCTCTTCCTTTGCCATCTGGTTTGTTTACTCCTTCTCAATTATGCCACTGGTGCGGGATAGACTATTCGTCCGCCCCCGGCTACGGCGTGGGGGTGTCTAGGACTGAGCAGGGATTGACAATGCGTTGTCAGATATGACAACATGTCGGTGAAGGAGATGGATGGCTAGGAGCACGCGACCGATATCCTGGGTTAAGGCGGCGCTCCGGGAGTTCGTGGGTTTCCCGGAAGAGGCAAGGGCCGTCTGCCTCGCGGCCTTGACGATCGCGGCCGAAGGAAGCAAGGCCGACGTGGCGAAGCCCATGAAGGGGCTCGGTTCGGGCGTATTCGAGATTGCGCTGCCGCACCGCGGGAACGCCTACCGGGTTGTCTACGCCGTCCGGATCGGCAGGGACGTTTGGGTGATCCATGCGTTTCAGAAGAAGTCCACGCAGGGGATCGAGACGCCCCGTCGCGTGATCGAACTGATCGAGGCCAGAATCAGGCAACTGGAGGTGATGTTCGGATGAAGAAGGGAAGACTCGAGGTCGTAAGGGGTAGCGGGAACGCGTATCGCGACCTCGGCAGGGAGGATGCGGATCTGGCTCAGATGAAGGCCATCCTGGCCGCCGAGATCATCAAGGAGCTGAATCGGCAGGGCCTCAGCGTGCGTGGAGCCCA
Organism: uncultured bacterium; assembly: GCA_964355385.1. GTDB lineage: Bacteria > Oederibacteriota > CAKKQC01 > CAKKQC01 > CAKKQC01 > CAYHEI01. The sequence goes on from CAYHEI010000368.1 coordinate 3,521, forward strand.
GCGTATGACCGGGATCGCGGCTGCGGACTACTCGCGCATCCGGAACGCGGCCCTCGACCGGTTCACGGTCGACCGGCTCGTTTCAATCATCGGCCGGCTGGGGGCCAGGGTCGTTGTGAAGTTGGCCGTGCGGCATCCGGAAACGGCGGCCCACGGGGTAGCCGCCTGAGCTATTGAAGGCCTGGGCCAGCCCTTCGACTCGCTCCGCTCGCTCAGGACCGGC
>CAYHEI010000369.1:0-3739 GCA_964355385.1 uncultured bacterium
GCCTCTCGCCGCCGCACAACCTGCCGTTCGCCGTCCTGGGCGCGGGGCTGCTGTGGTTCGGCTGGTTCGGCTTCAACGCCGGGAGCGCCCTGTCCTCGGGCGCGCTGGCCACCACCGCGTTCGTCGCGACGCACGTCGCCACGGCGGCGGCGGGGCTGGCCTGGTCCGTCCTGGACTGGTGGTTCAACCGGCGGCCGACGGTGCTCGGCATGATCACCGGGGCGGTCGCGGGGCTCGTGGCGATCACCCCCGCGTCGGGATTCGTCACCCCGCTGGGCGCGCTGTGCATCGGGCTCGGAGCCAGCGCGGTCTGCTGGGTCGCGGTCGCCGTGGTGAAGGCCAAGTTCGGCTACGACGACGCGCTGGACGCGTTCGGCGTCCACGGAGTGGGCGGCGCCTTCGGCGCGCTCGCCACCGGCATCTGGGCCACGAAGGCGGTGAATCCCGCGGGCGCGAACGGCCTGTGGTACGGGAACCCGGGCCTCCTCGCCATCCAGGCCCAGGCGGTCCTGGTCACCGCCGTGTACTCGTTCGCCGCGACCTGGGTGCTGCTCAAGGTGCTGGACGCCGTGATGGGCATCCGCGCCACCGGCGAGGAGGAGCGGATCGGGCTGGACCTGACGCAACACCGCGAAGCCGGCTACACGGCGCTGGACTGAAGGGGAGGAGACGATGAAATACGTGATTGCGATCATCCAGCCGGACCGGCTGGACGACGTCATGGCCGAGCTGGAACGCCGCGAGATTCACCTCGTGACCGTGAGCAACGTCCTGGGGCGGGGGCGGCAGCGGGGGGTCGCGCAGGTCTATCGCAGCAACAAGGAGGCCGGGAGCCTGCTGCGCAAGGTGAAGCTGGAGATCGCGGTCAACGACCGGTTCGTGGCGCCGACGATCCGGGCGATCATGAAGGGCGGGCGCACGGGCAAGGTCGGGGACGGGAAGATCTTCGTGCTGTCCCTCCCCCGCGTCATCCGCATCCGCACCGGCGAGACGGGCTCGAAGGCGATCGGCTGAAGCATTCCCGATCGCCGGGCTCGTCGCCTGGTGGGTGGGGGTCTCCTGCTACAGTGGAGCGGATGACCGACCGGGCGTCGGATCGGGAGGCCGAAGCGGAGTGGACCATGATCCTCATGGACGCCCTGACGCCGGATCAGTTGCGGGAGCTCTCCGGTCGGCTCGGCATCCAATGGCCCGGTACCCGATCTAGCACAGTGACCCGGGTCGAGCTGGCCGCGGCCCTGGCCGAGGCGTGGGCGGCGGGGAACGCCGCCGACCGCAAGCGCATTGGGGACCGGCTGGAGAAGGCGCACGGCCCGCTGCTGGCCCGGGTGCGGGCATCCGACCCGCCCGGCGTGGGCAGGCTCCTGACCGAGGACCTCGGGGACGGTTTCGTCCGTCCGGGCGTTCTGGTCTGGGCGATTCGCGCCGATGGCCGGCCGGAGATTCAATGGATCGGGGACGCGATCCTCGACCTCCCCCTCGACGTCGACCTCCCCGTCCCTCGGAAGGCGGCCGCCCCGCCGAAGCCCGCCTCGCGCCCGGAGATCCCCGAGTCCATCCCGCCGGATCTCGCGTCCGCGCTCCACAAGCTCCGCGCCGACGTGGATGCGCTCGTCCGGCGCGTCGGGCGGGCGCTCGGGGACCACGCGCGGGAAGCCGCCCACCGCGAGCAACTGGAGCGGCGCGCGGAGGAGCTCAAGCGGGAGACCGCCGTCCGGGAGCAGAAGCTGGCTGCCGCCCGGGTCGCCGGCCAGTCCGCCGCGACCAAGGTGCTGCAGCTCGAGCAGGAGATCGAGCAACTCCGATCGCGCAAGCCGGCGCTGACCGACAGGGACGCCCGGAAGCTCGCGCACGAGCATGACGCGCTTCTCGCCGAACGGGATGTCCTGCGGGACCGCATCGCAATCCTCGAGGACGGGCTCTCGGCGCGCGAAGCGGACCTCCGCGCGCGCGAGGAGGAGTCGCGCCGGCTTTCGGAGGAACGGGACGCCCTGCGCGCGCGGGCGGAGGCCGCCGCCGCGCCCAAGCGGGCTCCCGAGCCGCCGCGCCCGCCCGATCCCGCGCGGGCGGCGGTCCTGGTGGACACGCAGAGCCTGTACTTCCCGGCCCGGCGGCGCGGAGCGCGCGTCGACTACCGCGCGCTCCGGGAGGCGGCCGCCGGGGGCCGCAAGGTCGGTTCGGCGGTCGCCTACGTGGTGGAGACCCCCGGCGTCAACAGCGCCGGCTTCGAGCGCGCGCTGCGGGACCTGGGCTATCAAGTGCGCACCCGGCTGGCGAGCAAGGCGGAGGCCGATGCCGCATGGACCTCCGGCCTGGTGGCCGACATCGCCGAGGCGGCGAGGAAGTTCGGGCGCGTGGCCGTCGCCACCCAGAACCCGGCCCTCGCGCCGGCCGTGGAAGCGGCGGGCGCGGTGCTCCTCTGCTTCCCGGAGGAGCTCCCGCCGGTCCTGCGCGCGGCGGCCGGGGAGCTGATCCCCCTCGCGGACGATCTCGTGACGCCGATCGCTCCCGCTCCCGCGCCTCCCTGATCCTCCTCTTACCGCGTCGTCCGCGGCCGCACCGGGGAGACGGGCTCGAAAGCGATCGGTTAAGGGTTCTCGAGGCCATCCTGCGGGACATGATGGCGGAGCAGTGCAATCAGGTGATCGTGGGGCGGCGGTCCTAAACTCGCACCCATCCAACTTTGACGGGGCTCAAGGGCGGACTGGCGATGCTGATGTCCGCGGGTGTCGCCTGTTTGGCGGCCACGAGTTTACGACGCCGATCTTGGATGAGTTCATACGAGTCGGTGCAGAGCTCGGAGCAGACCACCGCCTGCCCGCGTGTTCTCCTCTGCTTGAAATAGGGGACGTAACGGAGCATGTTCCACGCCAGGCGAGGGAGTGCCCAAATCCCGTAGGGCCGGTCAATCTGCATGAGGGCCTGGATCGCGATGTCCTGTCGCTGGGCGGACTTGAGCTCCGGCAGCCTCAGCACGCGCCAGTCGTGATCGCCGCCCACGTAGTGGATCAGGTCGGTGACATGGACGCCCTTCCACGTGGCTTCACAGACGTAGTAGTTCCCCACGTAGATGGCGGCATGGTACCACTGGGCGTCCCATGCGGGGTGCTGACGCTCCTGAAACGCGACGATGGTGGCCGATCTCTTGCTCTCGTCATGTTCTCCGCATCGGAACAGAAGAATATCCCCCGCCTTGAGTTGTTCGGGATTCGGAAGGCAACGCCCAACTCGCTCGAGTATGGCCTGCTCGTAGGGGCGGCCCAGCTTGTAGAAGGGTGGCTTCCGAGGGCGGGAGGAGAACTTGACGACCCACTTCTCGCGCGGGTCCGTCACAGGAACCGCAAGTCTTCTAGAAAGGGAGTTGCATCCCCAGAAGCTTGAACGACTTATTCCGCCTGGCGAGCAGCTTGATACTCTTGGCAGTCTGCGATCGCCCACGCTGGAAGGACACCTCTTCTCCTTTCGAGAGAGATTGGCCCCGATAGCCTTGGATATCCTTGAACAGGAAGGAGTACGTGGACCCCTGCTTGACATCCTGCAGCAGACCGACCCCCAAAGGGTTCAACCTGACGATTCGTCCTCGTATCTTCATCGTGTAACCCCCTTGATGGCACGCATGACGGTCCTTGGCTGGATCATAACATGGCCCACGTCTGCCTGTTCGCCGTGAATCTGTTCGGATCTGACCATTCTGAAAGGCATGAACGCCGCTATGCGAGGAGGTGCCGGGAATCGGGAC
>CAYHEI010000370.1:0-3732 GCA_964355385.1 uncultured bacterium
AGATGCTCCCGCTTTCGTCCACGGCCACTCCCCACCCCACGTCGATCGTGGCGTCGGTGTTCGTGATCTCTCTCCCGTACGTCGCGACCCAAAGCGGGGTGCTGTCGGCGCCGTACTTGATGAGCACGATGTCGGTATTCGCCGCCGTGACCTCCTGATAGCCCGTGACGATCACATTATGGCTGCGGTCGATCGCCACGCCGTAGCCGATCGCGTTCAGGCCCGCGGCCGGATTGTCGTACGTCCGGCGCCAGAGGAGATGGCCGTCGGGGGCGATCTTCATCGTCAGGATATCGTCCTGCGGGCTGGGGATCAGACGTTGATTCGCGTCCACCTGCCGGACCTCCGCTCCCGCCGCGGCCACCGATCCGTCGAAGGGATCCACCGCGACCGCAAACAGGACGGACCGGCCCGATCCGTCGCCGTCGAAGGTGAGCGTCCACACCACCGTTCCATCCCCGCGATACTTGGACAGATAGCCGACCGGCACCTCGTACGGGGTTCCGGCCAGCGGCACCGCGAGCGTCACGCTCCCGGCCACGTAGATGTCCCCTTGCGGCGACACGGCGACGCCCCAGGCGTCGTCGTTGAGGGTGGTGGACACGGCGCGGACCCACAGCAATTCGCCCGCCGAGGAGAACTTCGCAAGCACCAGATCCGTGTTGTCCGTCCCGGTGTCCGTCCGGGTCACGGAACCCGCCACGTAGACGTTTCCGGCGGCGTCGAGCGCGACGGAGTGCGCGATGTCGGTGGAATGGGCCGAATTGTCGTAACTGACCGCCCACAACTGGTCGTACTCCGCGGCCCCGGCCGAAGCAGCGCACGCGACGAGCAGCGCGACCGCGAGGCGCGCGCTCGGCTTGGCGGACGAGCTCCTGCTCGTCATGCGCGCCTCGCGCGCCGACCGCGGCTTAGCCGTGGTCGGCGGCCTTGCGTTCACTGTCGGTCAAGAGATCGATGAGTTGAATCAACGCCGCCTTCAACTGCTTGCGGGGGACGATGCGGTCCACGAACCCGTGCTGCATGACGAACTCGGCGGTCTGGAACCCCTTGGGCAACTTTTGCCGAATGGTCTGCTCCACGACGCGCGGGCCCGCGAACCCGATCAGCGCCAGCGGTTCCGCCAGGTTCAGGTCGCCGAGCGTCGCGAAGGACGCCGTCACGCCGCCGGTCGTGGGATTGGCGAGTACGGAAATGAACAGCCCCCCCGCCTCGTCCAGCCGGGCGAGCACCGCGGCCGTCTTCGCCATTTGCATCAGGGAAAGGATGCCTTCCTGCATCCGCGCACCGCCCGAAGAGGACACCGAGATGAAGGGCACCCGCTCCTCCAGCGCCACGGTCCCCGCGAGCGCGAACTTCTCCCCCACGACGCTGCCCATGCTGCCCCCGATGAAGCCGAAGTCCATCACCGCCAGCGCCACGGGCCGCCCATCCAGCTTCGCCCGGCCGGCCAGCATGGCTTCTTCCAGCCCGGATTTCTTCCGGTGTTCCGCGATCCGTACGGGATACGGCTTGGAATCCACGAACCCGAGCGCGTCGGTGGGAATGAGGGATGCCCCGACCTCGACGAAACTTCCCTCGTCCGCGAGCTGCGCGATGCGTTCGCGGGCGCTCAGGCGGAAATGATAATGGCACTTGGGGCAGACCTTGAGGTTCGCGTCGAGCTCGCGCGAGAACAGCGCAGCGGAGCATCCTTCGCACTTGATCCAAATGCCTTCGGGGATCTTCTCCTTCTTGGCGCCGGACGTCCCGATGGGATCGCGGGTCTTCTTGAACCAAGCCATCGGACGGTCCGGCCGTCAGGCCGGGAGCTTGCCCCGCTGGTAGGCGCTGACCAGCGCGGCCACTACCCGCGGGTCGAAGAATGTGCCCAAGCCCTGGCGAACGTGCGCGAGCGCTTCCGGGAGCGAGAGCGCCTTGCGGTACGGCCGCGCCGAGCGGCACGCGTCGAACGCCTCCGCGATCCCGAGGATGCGGGCCATCTGCGGGATCGCCTCCCCTTTGAGTCCCTGGGGATAGCCCGTCCCGTCGTAACGCTCGTGATGGTGCAGGGCGCCTGCGACCAGGTGGCGCAACGAGGACACCTCCCGGAGGATCTCGGCACCGCTCCCGGGATGCTTGCGCATCTGCTCCGTCTCCTCCGGCGTCAGCACGCGCGCCGCGAGGAAGAGATCGTCGTCCACGCCCACGTTCCCCAGATCGTGCAGCAGGCCCCCGAGGTAGGCTTGCATGGATTCCGCGGGGGTCATGCCCATTTCCTCCGCCACCGTCTGGGCGATCTTGGCCACGCGCTCGGAATGCCCCGCGAGATGCGGAGCCTTCGCATCCACGAAACGGGCCAGCCCGCGCAGCAGCTCCATGATCGTCCGCTGGTCCTGCCGCGCCTGCTGGAGCCGCTCGAGCGCGATCCCCGCTTCGCGCGCGAGCACGGCGAGCAACGAGAGGTCGGCCTGATTGAACGCGCTCCCGCCGGCCTTGTTGGCCACCTCGAGCACGCCCGAGAAGCGCTGGCCGTACCGGATCGGCACGGCCGCGACGAACTCGGCCCGGAACCCGAACACGGGGGCCATCTGACCCGCGAAGCGCGGGTCCGTGACGACGTTCGCGTTGACCGCCTGGCCCTCGAGCGCCACCCAGCCGGCGACCCCCGCGCCGAAGGCGACCTGCACCGTGCCCAGGCTGCGGTCACCGCCCGCCGCGAGCGAGAGGGACTGCTGGCCCTCGTCGGCGAGAAACACCCCGGCGCCGTGCGCCTTGACGAGGCGGGTCGCGAGCTGCACGATGAGATCGCACACCTTCTGGGGATCCTGCGCGACGTGCAACAGCTCGGTCACGCGCAGCAGCGTCGAGAACCGCGTGACCTCGTCGCGCGCGCGCGCGAACTCCGCCTCGCGCTCGACCTCACGGCTCAGACGCATCGTCAACACCGATTGCAGATCGATGTCCTGGCGGCTGAACCGCCGGCGACCCACCGTGTTGACGAGGAGCAGCGCGCCCCAGTGGCGGGCCGAGCCGGGCACCGGGACGCAGAGGGCATTGCGCGCCTCCCGCTGGATGTAGTCGGGGCCGTCACGCCGCAGACGCGGCTCGCGCCGTGCGTCCGGGACCAGCAACGGATCGCCGCTCCGGGTGGTCTCGCCGAGGATGCCCTCGCCCTCGTTGAAGAGGTGCTGCCGGACGATCTGCGCGCGCTCGCCGATCGCCGCGATGACCGTCAGGTGCGCTTGCGTGCCCTCCCGCAAGGCGAGCACGCCGCCTTCGCACTGTGAGGCCCGGCAAGCGAGCTCGAGGAAGGCCGGCGCCGCCTCGCGGAACCCCGAGGCGCCCCCGAAGACCGTCTGCAGGGCGCTGAGCGCGCTGATCGCGCGGTCGGAATGCTCGAGGAGGGCATTCAGGTTCTGCAGCGCCTCCTCCTGATCCCGGAGGCGCTCCTCAAGCTTGAGGGTCTCGCGCTCCCGCGACCGGAGCGCCTGCTCCATCAGCTCCTGTTCTCTCTTGCTGTAGGTGGCCATGGCCCTGGACCTATTCTATCGCGCCCTTGGCTCCGTGCACCGCATCGGCCATGGAAGCCGCCCAGCGCGCAATGGAGCGCCGTTCCGCGCGGCCGCCGCCCCACCCGGCGAGTCGCCGGACGAGCGCGCTCCCGACGATCACGCCGTCGGCCGGGCGTGCCACCGCGGCGGCTTGCGCGGGCGTGGACACGCCGAAGCCGACGCACACGGGATGAGCGAC
>CAYHEI010000371.1:0-3732 GCA_964355385.1 uncultured bacterium
TCGCGCCACGGGCCTGGCTCGCCCATCCGGCCCTGCTCGGCCTCCTTGGCGCCGTCGCCTGGGGCGCCGCATGGTCGCCCGCGCCCGTCGTGTCGTGGCTCGGCGACCACGAGAATCTCTCGGGCGCGCTCACGTGGCTGCTCTACGGCGCGCTCTTCCTCGCGGGGAGCCGGATGAGCCCGCGGACCACCGGCGCCGCGGCGGCCGTCGCGGTGGCCGCCGCCGCCGCGGGGGCGGTCTACGCGGTCGTCCAACAGGCGGGGCTCGATCCCTTCTCGGGCGGGGAGTTCCGCCACGCGCGGGGGTTCGCGGGGAACCCGGACTTCTTCGCCCAGCAGATGGCGATGGTCCTGCCGCTGGCCCTGGCGCCCGCGCTCCTCCGCGGCGCCTGGTGGGGCTGGACGGCCGCCGGCGCGTGCGCGCTCGCGCTAGGCCTCTCCGCGAGCCGCGCCGGTCTGCTGGGCGGCCTCGCGGGCGGCGCGGCGCTCGCGTGGCTGCTCCGCGAACGGATCCGCCGAGCGAGCCGGCGCCGGGCGTTGACCGCGGTCGCGATCCTGGCCGCGGCGTTCGCCTCCGCCGAAGCGGTCCTGCCGCGGGACATCTCGCTGCGCGCGCGGATGGGGACGCTCTTCACCACGGAGGGGTTCGCCCGCAGCCGCGGGGACATGTGGAACGCTGTCGCGCGCGCCGCGCGCGCCAGGCCGCTCGTCGGCTGGGGACCCGACACGCTCAAGATGGTGTTTCACGCCTGGGCCCCGCCCGGTTGGGCCTCCCGCGAAGGCCTCGGCGAATCGGTCCGCAACGCGCACGACGAGCCTCTCCACCTGCTCGTCTCGTTCGGCGTCGCGGGGGTCGCGGGTTACGCGTGGCTTCTGGCTGCGGCGGCGCGGCGACGGATTCGCACATGCGACGCCGCGCTTGCCGCTTCGACCTTGGCCTTCTTGGTTCACAATCTGTTCAGCTTCGGGACCGAAGGCACCGCGCCCTTGTTCTTCCTCTTCTTGGGTCGCCTGTCGTCACGAACCACCGGCGATTCGCCCAAGCCCCTGCCGCGAACGTCCCTTCTCACGCTGCTCCTCCCCGCCGTCTTCGGCGCGTACGCGGCGGTCAGGCTGACGGCGGACGCGCACGCGTTCCGAGGCAACGAGGCCGCGCGGCGGGACCTGCACGCGGTCGCGGAAGCCGGATTCGCCCGCGCGCAACGCCTGCTGCCCTGGGAGCCGGCGTACCTCGTGCCGCGCGCCGCCGCGCTGGAACAGCTCGGGCGGCTCGGGGAGGCGCTCCCGCTCTACCATGCCGCGGTGGCGCTGGCCCCCTGCAACGGGCTGGGCTGGGGAAACGCAGGCCGCGTCGCGTTCGCGCTGGCCACCGCCCGGCAGGAGCCTCCCGCGCAGGAGGACGCCTTGCGCGTTCTTCTGCGCGCGGTGGATCTCGCCCCGTCCCAGCCGAGCCTGTACGCCGCGGCGATTCTCGCCGCGGAACGGCTCGGTCGCTTTGCGGAACGCGACGCGCTCGTGCGCCGCTTGCGGGAGGCCGATCCGGAGTGGGCCGCGCGCCTCCTGGACCGCGCCCCCGGCGCCCTGAGTCCGCCGCGGGGCCGGCCGTGACCCGTCTCACCCTCGCCGCCGCCTTCCTGTTGCCGTTCGCCGTGCTGCTCGCGACGATGCATCCCGGGTACCCGCCCGACGACTCGCCGGAAACGATCGCGGCCTGCGCGAACCTCGGCATCCAGCACATGCCGGGCTACCCGGCCGTGACGCTGCCGGGCCGCCTCGCCGTGGCGCTGCCCGTCGGCGCCCCGAGCCTGCGCGTCAATGTGCTCGCGGCGGCGCTGGGCGGGGGTTGTGCCGCGGCCTGTGCGGCGACGGTCATGGCGATCGCCCCCGGGCCGGGAGCGCCCGTCGCGGGAATGCTCGCGGGCTGGATGCTCGCGCTGTCCGATCCGGCCTGGCGCGACGGCGGTTGCGCGAAAGGCGCGGTGTACCTCCTGAACCTGCTGTGCATCCTCCTGGTGGTGAACGCCATCGTGTCTCGCCGCCGCGCCGGCCTCCCGGCCGCGGCGCTCGCGGGAGGACTCGGGCTGGCGGGGCACTGGATGGGCTTCGTCGCCTGGCTTCCCGGCCTCGCGCTGGCCTTCCGCCGCCGGCCTCCGCGCGACGCGCTCCTCGCCGCGGGCCTCGCCCTCCTCGGCGCTTCCCTGTACTTACAACTTCCGTTGAGCGTCGCGCGCGAGCCCTCCTGGGGCGATCCCGCCGGCGCCGGCGGGCTGGCGTCGCTGATCGCCCGGCGGGACTTCCTGCCGCAGACGGGGGGGAAGACGCCCGCGCTGACCATCGTGCAACTCGGCTGGAACGCCCTGCATCCCGTCCGCGCCGCGGGGCTTCCCTTCGTGCTGCTCGCGCTGGCGGGCGGCGCGGCGTTGTGGCGCGGGCGGCGGGACGCGCTGGGCCTGCTCGGCGGCGGCTGGCTGCTCACGCTCCTGGCGGTCGCGGGGGTCGCGAGCCCGGTGCATCGCCGGACCGGCGAGCTGGTGCTCTGGTTCACCGAGCCGTTCCTCCTGCCCGCGCTCGGCGCGTCCGCGGTCATGGCCGGCGTGGGGCTGCTGCTCCTGCTCCGGCGCCTGCCTGCCCCGGCGGGCCGGCTGGCGTTCGCGCTGGCCGCCGTGCTCCCGCTCGCCGCGGCGGCCGGGCGCACGCCGCGCGTGAACCACGCCCGCGACTACCTCGGGCCCGATTACGCGCGGAACCTCCTCGCGGGCGTTCCGCCACGGGCCGTGGTCCTCGCCGAGGCGGATTTCTCGAGCTGGCCGCTCTACATGGAGACGCTCGTCGAGCGGAGGGAGCCCGCGCCGACGCTGGTCATGACCCGGCCCTTCCTCGAACGGGCGTGGGGCTGGCGCCGGTTGGCCGCTCGACTGCCGGACGTTCGCCCGGCCGAAGCGATCGAGGGCCCGCCGGGAGCACGCATCGAAGCGCTGGCCGATCTGCTCCTGGCGAAAGGCACAGCGGTGTTTCATCACCCCTCCTGCACCGTGGACGGGCTCAAGTCCCGACTCGCGCTCCGGGGGGGCCTGTTGCGCACGGTGCTCCCTGCGGGTCGGGCCGCGCCCCCCGCGGACCCGGCCGCGATCGAGCGCAACTTCGCACGCATGCGTCTGCGGGGCCTCTACGCCGCGACCCCGCCGCGGGACGAGACCGCGCTCACCGTCCTCGAAGCTTACGCGGTCGTGCTGGCGCAGCCGGCCGAGGCGGCGCGCACCGCGGGCCGGATCGCCGAGGCGCTGGAAGGGTACCGCCGCGCCGCGCGCCTGCCGGGGCTCTTCGGGCTCGCCGACATCCAGGCCCGCCGGGGTCTCGCGGCCGCGCTCTTGGGCCTGCATGCGGAGGCTGCCGAGGCCTTCGCGGCGGCCGCCGCGCTGCGCCCTGGGAACACCGACCTCTGGAAGAATCTCGCCGCCGCCCGCGCCAGGCAGCAGGAAACTAGTTCACCGTCACCTTGAAGCAGACGCAGCCGGTGGTGGCGACGCCGACGGTCGGAATGGTCCAGCGCAGGTCGGTCACGCCGGTCGTGGCGGGGCCCCCGGCGGGAATGGTGGCGAACACGGTCCCGCCGTTCGTCGAGTAGGCCGCGGTGGCGGCGCCGAACCCCTTCGTCGCGCCGCAGAAGTGGTTCGAGAGGACGAGATCGGAAGAGCACACGTCTGAACTACACTCACGTGAAACGATCTCGTAT
>CAYHEI010000372.1:0-3730 GCA_964355385.1 uncultured bacterium
CGGGACGTTCGGGGACGAGGACGGCCCGACGAGCTTCACGGTCAACCCGCCGGTGGCGACGCTGTCGGTGGTGAAGAGTCACGTACCGGCGGCGCCGGTGCCGGCGGGAACTGTTCAGTACACGATCGACGTGACGAACACGGGGACGGACACGCTGACGAGCCTCACGGTGACGGACACCTTGCCGGGGGCGCTGACGTACAACGTGGGGACGGAGACGAACCCGGGCGGGTACGCATTCAGCCAGGTCGGCCAGGTGCTGAGCTGGACGAAGGCGGTGGTGCTGGTGCCCGGGGCGGTGCAGACGTTCACGTTCGACGGAGTGCTGAGCTGCTCGGGCGGGGCGGTGGACAACTACGCGGCGGCCTCGGCGGGGGTATCGTGCGGGACGGCGGGGGCGGTGAGCGCGCTGGACACGTACAACGTGCCGGCGCCGGTGCAGGGCGTGACGGTGGTGAAGACGCAGGTGCCGGCGAATCCGGGGATCGGGGAGGCGGTGACGTACACGATCGCGGTGACGAACTCCGGGGCGACGACGCCGACGGCGCTGGTGGTGACGGACACGGTGTCGCCGCTGATCCTGAACGGGGTGACGACGGTGGACGGCGGGTTCGCGGCGCCGGTGGTGGTGTCGGTGGCGGGGACGGGGACGCGGTATGAGTGGACGAACAACGCGCTGGGGTTGACGTTCGCGCCGGGACAGACGCTGACGTTCGAGATTCGGGGGAACGTGGGGCTGGTGTGCGGGGCGCCGGCGACGGTGAACAACTATGCGGCGGCGAACGCGACGGACGTGTGCGGGACGTTCGGGGACGAGGACGGCCCGACGAGCTTCACGGTCAACCCGCCGGTGCAGGGCATCAACATCGTCAAGACGCAGGTGCCGGCGAATCCGGGCATCGGCGAGGGCGTGCTCTACACGATCGTGGTGACGAACACGGGGGCCTCCACCATCACGGCGCTGACGGTCGCGGACACGGTGTCACCGGTGCTGACGGGGATCACGACGACGCAGACCGTGCCGTTCGGCGCGCCGGTGGTGACGAGCGTGGCGGGGACCGGGACGCTCTACGCCTGGACCGCGGCGGGCCTGACCATGCTCCCCGGCGCGAGCCACACCTTCACGGTGGCGGCCCAGGCGGCGGTGGGGTGCGCGCCGACCACGGTGGACAACTACGCCGCGGCGGTGGCGACGGATCCGTGCGGCAGCTTCGGCGCGGTGACCGCGTTGGGGACCAACACCTTCTCCGTGAACCCGCCGGTGGCGACGATGACGGTCACGAAGAGCCATGTGCCCGCGGCGCCGGTGCCGGCGGGGACGGTGACGTACACGATCGACGTGACGAACACGGGGACGGACACGCTGACGGCGCTGACGGTGTCGGACACGCTGCCCGCGGCAGTCACGTACAACGCCGCTTCGCAGACGAACCCGGGCGGGTACGGGTTCGCGCAGGCCGGGCAGGTGGTGGGCTGGACGGCGTCCGGCCTGAGCATCCTGCCGGGGGCGACGCAGACGTTCACGGTGCAGGGCACCGTGGGCTGCGCGAGTGGCAACGTGGACAACGTCGGCTACGCGCAGGCGCAGGCGTCGTGCCAGGTGCTCGCGCAGGCGACCGTGACGGACACCTTCACGATCTTTACGCCGGTGCTGAGCACGAGCGTGGTGAAGACGCAGACGCCGGCGACGCCGGGGATCGGCGAGGCCGTGACGTACACGATCGTGGTGACGAACGACGGCGGGGCGACGATCTCGAACCTGACGCTGACGGACACGGTATCGCCGCTCATCCTGAATGCGGTGACGACGGTCCAGCCGGGCGGGTTTGCCGCGCCGGTGGTGACGAGCGTGGCGGGGACGGGGACGCGGTACGAGTGGTACGCGACGAGCCTGAACATGACGCCGGGGACCGCGCAGACCTTCGAAATCCGGGGTAACGTGGGGCTGGTGTGTGCGCCGGAGACGGCGACGAACCAGGCGACCGCGGCGGCGGTGGACGTGTGCGGGTCGGCGTACACCGTGTCGGCGCCGGCGACGAGCTTCACGGTGGACCCGCCGACGGCGGGGCTGACGATCGTGAAGAGCCATCTGCCGGCGTCGCCGAACCCGGCGGGCACGGTGACGTACTCGATCGTGGTGACGAACACGGGGACGGACACGCTGACGAGCCTGACGGTCTCCGACACCCTTCCGGCGATCCTCGCGTACAACGTGGGGTCGCAGACCAACACGGCCGGGCTGCCGTTCAACATCACGGGCCAGGTCGCGAGCTGGACCGGCGCGGTGACGGTGAATCCCGGGACGTCGCACACCTTTACGGTGGACGCGACGGTGGGCTGCGGCAGCGGCGCGGTGAATAACGACGCCTGGGCGAACGCGGCCGTCTCGTGCGGGGCGATCCAGGCCAAGACGGCGGTGGCGGACACCTTCACGATCTTCACGCCGGTGTTGAGCACCAGCGTGACGAAGATCCAGGCGCCGCTCGCGCCGGGCATCGGCGAGGGCGTCCAGTACACGATCACGGTGCAGAACACGGGCGGGGCGACGATTCAGAACCTGACGGTGACGGACACGATCTCGCCGGTCGTCGTGGGCGTCACGCCGGGCCAGCCGGTCGGCTTCGGCGCGCCGCTGGTGGTCTCGGTGCCGGGCACCGGCACGCGGTACGAGTGGTACGCGACCGGCGTGAACTTCCTGCCGGGGACGACGCGGACGTTCACGCTCTCCGGCTTCGTGGGCGCGGTGTGCGGGGTGACGACGGTGACGAACCGGGCGCTGGACACGGCGGTGGACTCGTGCGGATCGGCGTACACGCTGTCGGGACCGGCGACGAGCTTCACGGTGGCGCCGCACGTGACGTCCCTCAGCGTAGTGAAGACGCAGTCGAGCGCTTCCAACCCGCCGGGGACGTCACCCGCGAACCTGAACATCGGAGACACGGTGACGTATGACATCGTGGTGACGAACACGGGGTCGGCGACGATCACGACGTTGACGGTGTCGGACACGGTGGCGGCGCTGATGACGGTGGCCGGGACGGTGCAGCCGGGCGCCTTCGGCGTGCCGGGGGCGGTGCCGGTCGCGGGCGGGACGCGGTACGACTGGAACGCGACGGCGCCGCTCCTGCTGACCCCCGGGAGCAACCTCGCCTTCAGGATCACCGGCTCCATCGGCGTGGTCGCGACCGTGACGACCGTGACGAACACGGGGCAGGCGGCGGGGACGAGCGGGTGCGCGACGGACCGGCAGCAGTCCGCGCCGCAGCAGTTCACGGTCTCGCCGCCGGCGATCGCGATCCGGGTGACGAAGGCGCTGGTGACGCCGGCGGCGGTGACGCTCGGCGGCCAGGTGCAGTACCGAATCGTGGTGGAGAACCTGGCCTCGGCGCTGGACAACCTGCACGTGGCGGACACGGTGTCGGCGAACCTGATCAACCAGGCCTACGACCAGCCGGGCCTGTTCGTGCAGACGACGACGCCGGTGGCGGGGGGCACGCTGGTCGCCTGGGACGTCAACGCGGGGCTGGGGATGGCGACGGGGGCGACGTACACGTTCACGATCACCGGGTACGCGCCGGTGGTGTGCGCGGCGACGGTGGTGAACAACGAGGCGTGGGGCAAGACCAACGACCTGGTCGTCACGGTGGAGGACGGCTCGAGCCTCGCGCCCAACGTGCCCGCGGCGACGGTGACGGTGTCGCCGCCGGCGCAGGGCCTGACGGTGTCCAAG
>CAYHEI010000373.1:0-3727 GCA_964355385.1 uncultured bacterium
CCATGTCGTCATCCGAAAAAGCGCTTGTCGTCACGCTTTCCATCCTCGCGGGCCGGTGCGCGCCGCGACTCCGGAACGGCCGGCCCAGCTCCACTCAGACCCCGTCCTGCCGGAATGCTCATGCCAGCTATCCGAATGTCATGGGGCCGGTTGGGGACAGGCTTCGCGGGTCATGGACGGCCGTCCTCGAATCCGGCGCGAAGGCCCTGTCCGGCCGGAGCGGTTGCCGATGAGCGCCGAGGCGGCGGGGATCGCGGCGCTGGCGGGCGTCGCGGGGACGGGCGCGGCGTGGGGGACGGCGCAGACGTTGCGGGAGTTGCGGGGCGTGCGATGGGCGGCGGGGGGCGCGGCGCCGTGGGCGGGCTGGGGAGTGCTCGCGGCCTTAGGGAGCGCGCAGGAGCGGATCCCGGGCGTGCGGACGCTCTCGGCGCGGCTGCACGCGGGCGCCGCCCGCTGGCTGGGCGAGCGCGATCCGGGGAGCGAGGTGTGGCTCGCGCTGCGCGAGGCGGCCGCGCTCGGCGCGGGCGGATTCGCGTGGTGGCTCGCGGGCGATTGGCTCCTCGCGTGCGCCGCGGCGGCGGCCGGAGCCGCGGCGCAGGACGTCGCGGCCCGTCGCGCGTGGGAGCGCCGCCAGGAGAGCATCCGGCGTGAGCTGCCCGACGTGCTGGACCTCCTGACGCTGGCGCTGGAGGCGGGCCTGTCCGTGGACGCGGGGCTCGCGCAGGTCGCGGAGAAGCTGCGGCACGGCCTGCTGCCGCCGGCGCTGGCCCGCATGCAGGGCGAGATCCGGCTCGGCGCGCGCCGCCACCAGGCGTGGGAGGGCTTCGCGCGCTGGTCCGGCAACCCGGAGCTGGCCGAGGTCATGGCGGCGCTCGTCCAGGCGGACGCGATGGGCGTCTCGCTCGCCGGGGCGCTGCGGGGCCTCGCGGAGCAGTTGCGCATCCGGCGGCGGCAGCGCGCGGAGGAGCTCGCGCAGAAGGCGCCGGTGAAGCTCCTCTTCCCGCTCGCGCTCTTCGTCTTTCCGGCCGTGTTCGTGGTTCTGCTGGGACCGGTCTTCCTCCAGCTCCTCATCACGGTGCGCGGCGGATGATTTCTGTCGCGCTCCTCGCAGCCGTCGCCCTCAGCGCAACCGCGCCGGCTCCCATCCCCGCCGAGGCGGTGAACGAACACTGGACGCTGGCGAAGGCGTACCTGGCCCGCGGGCTTGTGCGCCACGCGGAGGACGAGGCCCGGGTCGTCCTGCGCCTCGATCCCGGCCACGCCGAGGCGCGCGCGCTCCTGGAGGCCCAGGCGGGCCCGCGCCCCGGGGGTTCCACCGCGCTCGCGGCGGAGGCGCGCCGCGCGTACCGGGAGAACCGGGCCGAGGAGGCGCGCGAGCTCGCGGGGCGCGCGCTCGTGGCGCACCCGGACGACGCGGCGGCCCGGGCCGTCCTGGCGGACCTCGACGAGGAAGCCTGGCAGCCCTCGCCGCTGGGGGGCAACGACGTCCTGCGCGGGCTTTTCGACCAGGGGATCGCCCTCTACCGGAAGGAGGAATGGGCCGGGGCCGCGGAGGCCTTCCAGAAGGCGCTCGCGACGGCCCCGGCGCACGAGCAGATCCGCACGTTCTACGCGCGTGCCCGCGACCGGGCCGACGACGCGCAGATCACCGCGGCGCTCGCGCGCGCGCAAAGCGCGGCGGACGCGGGGCGCATCGACGAGGCGAACGAGTGGATCCTCAAGGTGCTGGCGATCCGGCCGGGCCATGCGGGAGCGCTCGCGCTGCGGGACAAGCTGGGGCTCGGACCGGAGGCGGCGGCCCGCCTCGCCCGCTTCAAGGAGCAGTTCAACCGCGGGGTCGCCGCCTACGAGGTGGGGAAGTGGGCCGAGGCCGTCCGCGCCTGGGAGGTCGCCGCCTCGCTCAACCCCGCCGACGCCGAGACCAAGCATCTCATCGCGAAGGCGCGGGGCAAGCTGGGGGCGGACCGCCGCGCGGCGCGCAAGCGCAACGAAGGGCTCAACGAGGAAGCCCTGCGGCTGTACCAGCAGGGCAAGCACGACGAGGCCCGGAAGGTGTACCTGCGCATCCTGGAAGGGGATCCCGACGACGAGCGCGCCAAGCGGGGACTGGAAGTGCTCGACGGCAAGGCAGCCCCCTAGTGCCGTTTGTCCTGCCCGATCCGGCGGCGCGCCGCCGCGCGCGCCTGGCTGCGGGCGTCCTCGTCCTCGCCGCGCTGCTCGCGGCGCTCATGGCCGCCGAGGCGCAGGACGCGGCGCGGCGTGCGCTGGTGAACTCCTGGGTGCTGCAGACGGAGGAGCTCGGCGCGTTCGCGCGCGGCGCGCTCGCCTCTCGCGACGAGCTGCTCCTGGTGCAGCGGCTCGGCGCGCTGGGGAAGCGCGACGAGATCGCCTACGTGGTGATCCAGGACGCGCAGGGCGCCGCGCGGTTCGTCGGCAACCTCGCGGACGCGGGGCGGCGGTTCGAGAGCGAGACCGCGCGCCGCGCGTCGGCGGCGACGGCCACGCTGTTGCAGCCCATCCCCGCGCTCAACGCGCTGGAGATCGACGTGCCGCTGGGCGCGCTCGTCTTGCGCGTGGGGTTCTCCTTTCGTCCGCTCGCGCCGGTCGCGCGCTGGCTCTGGGGCGCGGTGGCGCTCTCCGCCGCGGCCCTGGCCGCCGCGGGGTTTGTGATCATGAAGAAGGGCTGATACACTGAACATCTCAGCGGAGCGACGCCGACATGTCCAACCGACGTAATCCATTCCGCCGCGCGGTGCGCGGTGATTTTCTGGGGCTGCTCATGGTGGCCCTGGCTGTCGGGGTCGTCTGGATGGTGGCCATGAAGGCCCCCCGGGCGGGCGTCAAGGAGCTGACCTACTCCGAGTTCCTGGCCTCCGTGAAGGCCGGCAACGTGCGCTCCGTGATCGTCCTGGCCAAGGAGATGATGACGATCAAGGAGATCCAAGGGGTGGGCAAGGACGGCGTCCGCTTCTACGCCTACGCGCCCGACGACCCCCGCCTCTACGAAATCCTGGGGGCCGCGGGGGTGGGGATCTCCACGAAGCCGGTCGAGCAGCCGTGGTGGGTCACCGGCCTGAACATTCTCGGCAGCTTCATCCTGCCGCTCATTCTGTTCCTGTGGTTCCTGAGCTTCATGCGCCAGATGCAGGGCGGCGGATCGGGCGCCGTGGCGTTCGGCAAGAGCCGGGCCAAGCTGTTCGCCGCGACCCAGACCAAGGTGACCTTCGCGGACGTCGCCGGGGTCGAGGAGGCCAAGGAGGAGCTCCGCGAGATCATCGAGTACCTCAAGGACCCCCAGAAATTCCAGCGGCTCGGCGGCAAGATCCCCAAGGGAGTGTTATTACTCGGCCCCCCGGGCACCGGCAAGACGCTGCTCGCGCGCGCCGTGGCGGGGGAGGCGGGCGTGCCGTTCTTCTCCATCAGCGGGAGCGACTTCGTCGAGATGTTCGTGGGCGTGGGCGCGGCGCGGGTGCGCGACCTCTTCGAGCAGGGCAAGAAGAGCGCGCCGTGCATCATCTTCGTGGACGAGATCGACGCGGTGGGCCGCCACCGGGGCGCGGGGCTCGGCGGCGGGCACGACGAGCGCGAGCAGACGCTGAACGCGATGCTCGTCGAGATGGACGGCTTCGACACCAACCGCGGCGTCATCATCATGGCCGCGACCAACCGGCCCGACGTGCTGGACCCGGCGCTCCTGCGGCCGGGCCGGTTCGACCGGCAGGTCGTG
>CAYHEI010000374.1:0-3727 GCA_964355385.1 uncultured bacterium
AGGGCGGCGTATGCCACGCCGCCGCCGTACGCCAGGCCGCCGAAGCCCAGCGCGCAGCCGCCCGGGTCGCGCGGCTCGCGCGTCCACGCGAGAGCACCGGAGCGGTCGTACTTCGCCAGCAACGCGTCGTCGCTCCCCGCGCCGCCGACCACGACGTTCCCCGCGGCGTCCTCCGCGACCGCGGCGAAGTCGGTGTCGCCCCCCGAGTCCTCCCGGGCCGACCACACCCGCGCTCCTCCCCCGGGGCCGAAGCGCGCCAGCACGGCGTCCGCGCGCGTCACGCCGCACGCGGTCAGCTCCGCGGAGCCGCTCACGGTCACGCCCCCCGAGTCCGCGCCCACCCGCGCGCCCGCGACCGGCCAGCGGTCGCCCTCGTCCCCGCCCGCGTCCAGGGCGACGGGCCAGCCCGCGGCGGGCGAGGCGGCCGCGTCGAACCGCGCCACGAGGAGGTCGGCGGTCGCGCCCGCCACGCTTGCTCCGACGTACGCGCCGCCATTGGGATCCGGCGCGAGGCTTCCGACCGTGACCGGCCCCGCCGCGGCGATGCTCCCGTTCGCGCGCGGCGATCCATCCACGGGGTCCAGCGCGACCAGCCGGAGCTGGTTGCCGCTGTCCGCCGCCACCCAGAGCGTCGCAGCGACGCCGCTCCCGGCCAGCGCTGCCGCGCGGGGAAACTCCCCCGCGCCCCCCGCCAGGGACAGCGTGCGGCTGAAGCGCAGCGCCCCGTCCGGGCCGTAGGCGGCGACGTGGGTCAGGGGATTCCCGCCGCGGTCCGCCGGCCCGGCCGCCAGGACGCCGCCCGCGCCGTCGGGCACGACCGCGTAGAAGGCATCGTCCCCGCCCGCGCCGAAGTCGGCCGTGCGGGACCAGAGCAGCGTCCCGCCCGGACCGATCGCCGCCAGCAGCGCGTCCGCGCCGCCGGGGCTCTCGCGCCAACCGGCCACCCAGACCGTGCCCCCCAAGTCCACCGCCACCGCGGCCGGACGCTCGTCCCCCCCCCCGTCCACCGCGCGCTCCCACTCGAGCGATCCGGAAGGCGCGTGCCGGCTCACCACGATATCCAGCGCAGCCGCTCCCGCCGAACGCGCCACGAGCACGGCGCCGGTGCCGTCCGGCGCGACGGCCAGGGCGTCCCCGTCCCAGCCTCCGCTCCCGGCAAGCGCCACGGAGGACACCCGCGTCCCGGCGGCGTCGTACGCCACGAGCCGGTGCCCGCCCGGCAGCCGGACCACGAGCCAGGTCCCGCCCGCGCCGTCCGGGGCGCTCGCGCGGTAGTCGTCGTACCCGCCGGACGTCCGGCTCATGGTGACGGTCCAGTCCGCCACCAGCGCAGCGCCGCAGCTCGGCGCGAGGCCCAGGAGGAGGGCGGTCAGCGTGGCGACGAGGCGGCGAAAAGCCATCACGGGCGTATGATACTCTTCTGTCTTCGTCCGTTTGAAACCATCTAACGAAGGAGGATGCGATGGCCAAACTGCGAGTGGTGGTGGCGGGACTGGTGCACGATCACGCGTGGGGCATGCTGCCCGCGTTCGCGAAGATGACGGACGTGGCGCTCGTGGGAGCGGCGGACCCGAACAAACCCCTCCTCGAAAAGATCAGGAAGGAGTACGGCATCGGCGCCCTCTTCCGCGACTACCACGACCTCTTCGCCAAGGTGCAGGCCGACGCCGTCATGGGGGGCGGCACGAACGCGGACGGCGCCCCCATCGTCGAAGCGGCCGCGGCGCGCGGGCTCGACGCGATGGTGGAGAAGCCGATGGCGGCGACCGCGGAGCAGGCGAAGCGCATGGCGCGCGCGGCGGCGAAGCACGGCACCCGGCTCATGATCAACTGGCCGACGGCCTGGAGCGCGCCGCTGCAAACCGCGTTCAAGCTCCTGGAAGGCGGGCTGCTCGGTCACGTCTTCCACGCCCGCGTGCACATGGCCCACCAGGGCCCCAAGGAAGCGGGCTGCACCCCGTATTTCTACGGCTGGCTGTACGACGCGAAGAAGAACGGCGGCGGCGCGATCATCGACTACTGCTGCTACGGGGCGGCGATCTTCTCCGCGCTGTGGGGCCGGCCGAAGCAGATCGTGGGCGTGGCGCGCAACCTCGTGAAGCCGCGTTTCCCGGTGGACGACAACGCCATGATCACCGCGATCTACGACAAGCGGATCGGCCTCGCCCAGGCGAGCTGGACGCAGAACCCCGACTATCACGATAGTTTGTTCCTTGGTTCCAAGGGGACGCTCCAGACGGAACATGGAAAGCTGGTCCACACCCACACCGACCCGAAAGAGTTCTCGCACTGGGGCGCGGAGCGGCAGAACCGGCGGGAAATGAAGTTGATCGCGCTCCCCGCCGACCACCGCTCGGGGCCGGCGCACTTCGTGTCGCGCTTGCGCTCCGGCAAGGCGTTCACGAAGCTGTGCCGCGCCGAAACGGGCGTCCTGGCGCAGGAGATCCTCTCCGCGGGCGTCGCGTCCGAAAAGACCGGGCGGAGAATCACCCTCTCCCGGCGGTGAGCTGCCTTCGCTCAATGCCCGGGGCGACGTTGAGAACCGCGCCACGGGTGGTTCGCGTCAGCGGGGGCTGAACATCTCCACCCTGATCTGCGGGATACGCTCGAAATGCGCGTCCGAGGTCAAGACCGGAAGGCCATGTTGCATCGCACTCGCCGCTATCCAGGCATCGTTGACGGGAACCGGTTCGCCGGCCTTCCGGAGTCCGGAGATGATAGCGGCGTAGCAGCGGGCGGTTTCCGCGTCGATGTCCGCGACGGTGATGCGGGGTGAGGAGAGAAACCTGCGCAGGTCGTCCTCGTACTTGTGGGATTTGTCCGTGTGCTTCGCGCCGGACAGGACTTCGCCGATGAGAACGGGAGAAACAAAGACCGCTTCGATGGTTTGCAGGATATCGCGGACCCCGGAATGCCCCTTGAGCAGAAACGAGTACGCCGAGGTGTCGATGAGGAGCCGGGTCACTTCCACATGTCCGGCTCGATTCGCCGCTGCCGCTTGAGCGCGACGTCGAACTTCTTCGCGTCATCTTTCGCCATGGAGCCGCAGAGGAAGTCCAAGTCATGATGGATGATCGGTCCCGTCGGCCCCGTCCCCTTGCCGAGCGCCCGTTCCATCAGCTTGATGGCGGCCCGGTTCAGGCTAACCCCGTTCTCCCGGGCCGTGTTCTCGATCGCGCCAGCGACATCGGAAGGAACCTTCCTGAGGGTGATGGTTTTCATTCCGGATCCTCCTTGTGCATCACATTGTGATGCACGATGCATCTATCGTAGCATGGGTTGCGCCGAATCGCTGGCGAACTCCCGCGCGAGCCGCCTCATGAACGTGGCCTCAGCCGCCACCACGTTTCCGCTCGGCCTCCTCGCGCAACGTCCTGAACTGCGGCTCGGACGGATGGAGCCGCTCGGCTTCCCGCAGGGCCTCAACCGCCTCGCGGTAGCGTCCGAGCCGCAGCAAGGCGACGCCCCGCAGCCCGAGCAGGACTTCGCGCTCGGGGTAGGCCGTGGCAAGGCCGCGCGACGCGGCCGCGAGCGCGTCCTCCGGGCTCAAGGCTTGCGAGCGACTCCGAGCAGCGAGCGGCCCACGGGGGGGCCGGTGAGCGCGTCGAGCAGCCGGGCGAACGGGACGACGGCGTCGCGCGCCCGGTAGGTTCCGGCGGAGACCGCACTGCGGCGGACGACCCGGCTGTCCCACCACCAGCCCAGCGCGCCCAGCAGGTTGACGTAG
>CAYHEI010000375.1:0-538 GCA_964355385.1 uncultured bacterium
GCGAAGATTTCCGCGAGGAAGGCGAGTACGAAGGCGAGGCGGGCGAGCCAGCGCGAGACGGGCGGTCCCCCGCACCCCGCGGCGGCGAGCACCGGCAGGGCGAGCGTCATCTGGCCGGCGAGGAAGTTCGGATTGCCGAGGGTGGAGAAGACCCGGCCGCGCCCGTAGTCGATCGTCCAGCCCAGGGGATCGAGGCCGTAGTACTGCGCCAGCGCGTACGCCCCGCATCCCAGGTGCGCGACGACGAAGGCGCCGAGGAGCCGGCCGCGGCCGCCGGGCCGGTCGGCCAATGCGGCGGCCGACAGGGCGGTGAGCACGGCGAGGGCGACGGGCAGCCACGCCTGGGCGAACGCCTCGGGCTGGCGCGCGCGCGCGAATCCGACCGTGGCCCAGGCCAGGACGGCCGCGAGCGGGGCCGCGCCGGCCCCGCGAAGACGGAGGGGAACGCCGGCGGCGACCGTGGCCGCCGGGGCCCCCCCCCCCCGCCCCCCCCCCGCCCCCGCCCGGGGGGGGGGGGGGGGGCCCCGGCGGGGGGGGG
>CAYHEI010000375.1:548-3703 GCA_964355385.1 uncultured bacterium
GAGTTCAGACGTGTGCTCTTCCGATCAAGCACGGCGGCCGCCGCGAGCTTGGGGAGCGGGAAGCAGCCGGCGAAGTCCTGGGAGAAGAGCAGCACGACCGCGATCCAGGCGGTCGCGAGCGCGAGGACCGCCCCGCGCTCGAGCGCGCGGGCCGTCATGGCTCCGGCGGCCGCTTGAGTCTCACGCCCGCCTCCGTCCCCTGACCGGCTTCGGACTCGATGTAGGCGGTCCCGCCCAGCCGTTCGGCGAGGTGCTTCACGATGGCGAGCCCCAAGCCGGTTCCGCCGAGTTCCCGCGAGCGCGCCTTGTCCACGCGGTAGAAGCGCTCGAAGAGACGTGGAAGGTGCTCGGCCGGGATGCCGGGCCCGGCGTCCCGCACGCTGACCCGCGTCCACGCTGCCCCCTCGGGCCCGGCCGCGACGGTCACGCGCCCGCCGGGTGGCGAGTACTTCACCGCGTTGTCGAGGAGATTGAGCAGGATCCGGAGCAGCGCTTCCTCGTCGCCGAGCGCTCGCACGCCGGGCGCGATGTCCGCCGTGAGCGCGACCTGCTTGCCCTCCGCCAGGGGGCGGATCAGCGGCAGCGCGCGCGTCACGACGGCGTCCACGTCCAGCGCCCGGATCGGGATTTCGGCGGCTCGGGCCTCCAGGCGCGAGAGCGCGAGGAGGTCGTCCACCAGCTTCGCCATCCGCCGCGCGTGATGCAGGATGATGCCGGCCTCCTCGGCCTTGGTGTCATCGAGCAGCATCTCGGCGTCCCCCGAGTGCGCCGTGCGGGGGGTTTGGAGCGCGGGCGAGGGGGGCGCCACGAAGTCGCGGCGGACCTCGTCGAGCCGGCGGAATTCCGTCACGTCGTCGAGGACGGCCAGCACGCCGCCCGGCGTCTCGTCCAGGGGGACGGCGCGGACGCGCACGATCCGGGGGGGCGGGCCGGCCAGCTCGACCTCGGCGGCGGCGGGACCGCGCGCCGCGCGCTCCAGCGTCTCCAGCAGCCCCGGCACGCGGGCGGTTTCCTCCACCGAGGAGCCCGCGGCGATCGGGCCGGGAGTCCCCAGCAGACGGGCACAGGCGCGGTTGGCCAGGACCACCCGGCCGCCGGGCGCGAGGACGAGCACGCCCTCGGCCATGTGCTCCATGACCGCGAGCAACTCCGCGCGGCTCGCGGAGAGCGCGTCCACGTGGGCTTGCAGGCGGCGGGTGAGTTCCGCGGCCCCCGCGGCGACCGCGTCGCGCTCCCGCGCGAGGGTGCGCAGGCGGCGGGCGAGGACGAACAGTCCGACCACCGCCGCTGCGAGCGCGAGGGCGGCGGCGACGGATCCGGCGCGCATCTCAGGGCTCCAGCGCGAGGCGGAAGCCCACCCCGCGCACGGTGCGGACCAGGCAACCGGCGGCGCCGAGCTTGCGCCGCAGGCGCTTGACGTGCGTGTCGAGCGTGCGCGTGTCCGTGTCGGGGGCCCGGCTCCAGACGTGCTCGAGCAGCGCCGCGCGGGTCGAGACGCGCCCCGCGTTCCGTGCCAGGTGGGCGAGCAGCCGGAACTCCGTCGCGGTCAGGACGACCGGGCGACCCGCCACCAGCGCGCGATGGCCCTCCGCGTCCACGGTGATCGAGCCGACCGACAAGGGCGCCGCGGCGGCCTCCGTCCCGGCCGTGCGCCGGAGAATCGCCTTGACGCGCAGCACGAGCTCTCGGGGGCTGAAGGGCTTGGCCACGTAGTCGTCGGCGCCGAGCTCGAACCCGACGACGCGGTCCACCTCCTCGCTTTTGGCCGTCACCATGACGACGGGGATCGCGCGGGTCGCGGGATCGGCCTTGAGCGCCCGGGCCACGTCCAGCCCGGAGGCGTCGGGGAGCATGAGGTCGAGGAGCACGCAGGAGGGCGGGCGGGCGCGGCACGCCTGCAGCGCGCCCTTCGCCGTGGACGCCTCCTCCACCGTGAAGCCGTCGCGCGAAAAGGCCCGTGCCATCAGGCGGGAGAGGTCCCGCTCGTCCTCCACGATCAGCAAGTGGGGCATGGACGACCGACGCGTCAGGGCAGGGCGCGCGCGAGCAGGAGCGACGCAACGAGCACGGCGCCCGCTCCGGCGAGGGTGGCGGCCAGGACCGAGAAGCCTCGCACATGCGCCGTGGTCGGAAGGAGGTCCGTCGCCGCGATGTGGAGGAACATGCCGCACGCCACCGAGAGGAGGACGGCGTCCCACCCCGCCGCGGCGCGCGCCACCGCGGCGGTCGCGAGCGTTCCCGCGAGGCTCGAGCCGCCGAGCGCCGCGGCCAGCCAAAACGCGGACCGGCGGGAGCCCGCGCTGCCGCGCACGATGGACGCGAGGCTGTACCCTTCGGGGATCTTGTGGAGGACGACGCCGAGGAAGGTGAGCCAGCCGAGCGTGGTGCGCGCCGCGAGCGCGGCCGAGATCGCCGCACCGTCGAAGAAGCTGTGCAGCAGCAGCCCGACCGCCGCGGCCGATGCCGCGCCCGGCCGGATGGGGCGGGCCGCGTCCTCCTCCAGGTGCGCCCCGATGAGCGGGTGCGCGCCGTGGTGCTCGTGCCGCGTCGGGTGGGCGTGGCCCGCGAACGCGTGCTCGGCCACGTACACGAGAAAGTACCCCACCAGGACGAGGGGCAGGGCGAGCGGAGTGAGCCGGAGGCACTCCGGGAGGACGTGCAGCAGCGCGACGGCCAGCAGGAAGCCGCCGCTGAACCCGAGTCCCACGACGAGCGTGTGCCGCGAAGGCGGCCGGCGGACGAGCGCCAGCGCGCCGCCCAGGAGGTTCGAGCCGGCGGCGAGCACTCCGAGGAGGACGAGGAGCGGGACGGGGAAGGGCGGTTCCACCTCCGATTATGGTAACAGAGCCGCGCGGCCGCGCCCCTTGCCGGTTGGGGGGGCATGCGTCAGAATTGAACCGTCACCTCATGCGCAGGCCGGGCCCGCTCCTCTCGTTTCTGTCGCTCGCGGCCGCGCTGGCGGTCGCGGGTCCCGCCGTTTCTTCCGATCCCGTGCTGACGGTGACGAATCTCGCGAACCTCCCTCCGCGCGACATCGCCCAGCTCCTGGTGGGGTGCGGCGTGAGCATCACGGACGCGCGGTACTCCGGATCCCCGAGCGCCATCGGCAAGTTCGAGACCTCGGGCGCGGGGGGACAGATCATCGGCTTCGACGC
>CAYHEI010000376.1:0-3702 GCA_964355385.1 uncultured bacterium
GTGGACGAGCAAGGCGCCGATGTTGACGGCGAGGGCCGACCCGTTCGCGATGGCCGTCAGCGGGCGAATCCTGGTGGCGGGAGGGGCCGCGACGGGTTCGGTGGCGCTGGCGAGTGCCGAACTCTACGATCCCACGACGGACACCTGGAGCGCGGCATCGGCACTACCAGCCCCTGGATTCGCCGGTATGTCAGCGGTTGTCGGCGGACGAGTTTATGCGATCAGTGGATTCGACGGGTCCTCGAACCTTGCTTCCGTGTACGAAGGGCGGTTTGGCCTCGAGTCGTCGCTCGCGGTCGCGCCGAACCCGGGGATCGTCGGTCAGCTTGCCACCGTCTCCTTCACAGTGACGTACACCGGGGTGAGCGCCGTGACCGGGCTGGTGCCATCGTTCGAGATCACCTCCGGCGCCGGCCTGGCCGTGCCGGTTGGAGGTATCACCCCTGCGGGTCCGCAGACGCTGAATCCGGGGCAGGCCGTGACGTTCGCCCTCACCATCAGCCTGACCGGTGCGGGGACGGTCTCGCTCTCTTGGACCGCGACTGGTACGGACTTTGCCACGGGCGAAGCCGTCGTCGTGAACGCGTCAGCGAACCTGGCAGTGACTGGTCCATGCCTGGCGTTCACGGCGAGCACGACGCTGACGACGGCCAATCCCGGGCCGGGGAGTGAGGTGCAGTACCGGATCGTGATGACGAACACGGGCACGGCGACGATCACCAGCCTGACGGTGACGGACACGGTGCCTTCTGCGATTCCGTTCTGGACCATCGCGACCGAGCAGCCGCCTGGCATTAGCTCAGCAACGCGGTACGACGTCCCTGGATCGGGGACGCTGTTCGTGTGGTCGTCGGGGTCCGTGAATCTGCCGCCGGGCATGAGCTTCACGTTCACGATCTACGGAACAGTGTCTACGGTGTGCGCGGGGGCGTCGGTGGACAACGTGGCGGTGGCGATGGCTGGGGCGGCGTGCGGGCCTCCCTCGAGTCTGGCGACGAACGTGGCGTCGTTCAGTCTGCCTGCCGTGCCCGCGCCGTCGTTCACAGCGGTGAAGACGCAGACCCCCGCAAGCCCGGCGCCGGGGCAGTCCGTCACGTACCGGATCGACGTGACGAACACCGGATTGGCGACGCTCACCGATCTGTCGGTGACCGACACGATCTCGCCGGTGGTGACCGGAGCGACGGCGATGACACCGAGCGCGCTGGTTCAGCCTTCTGTGTCGCAGACACTGGGCGGCACACTCTTCACTTGGAGCGGTGGTCCGCTCACGTGGGCAACGATGGCTTCAATGCCGACACCACGCGAAAACCTTTCCGCCGGAGTTGTGGGAGACAAGCTGTACGCGTTAGGGGGGTGGAACGGTGGGTTCCTTTCCACGGTGGAGGCGTACGATCCCACAACGAACACGTGGAGTGCACGTGCGGCGATGACGGTGGCCCGCTACGATCTTGCTGCGGGAGTCGTGGGGGATAGGCTATACGCGGTGGGTGGGTACAACGGCTCGTATCTCTCCAGTGTGGAAGCATACGATCCAATGACGAACACCTGGAGCGCGAAAGCGGTGATGCCGACGCCGCGCGAGAGGCTAGCCGCAGGGGTGCTTGGCGGCCGGCTGTATGCGGTGGGGGGAAACAACGGCGCTCCTCTCTCCACGATGGAAGCTTACGATTCGATAACGAACACCTGGAGCGTGCAAGCGGCGATGACGACGGCCCGTTACTGGCCCGCAGTAGGGGTGCTGGGGGGCCAGCTGTACGCGGTGGGTGGGGGTAACGGCGCGGCTCTCTCTACGGTGGAGGCGTACGATCCGGCGACGAGCACATGGAGCGCACGCGCGGCCATGCCGACGGCCCGTATGAGGCTCGCCGCGTGTGTTCTGGGGGACCAGCTCTACGCGGTGGGGGGATCCAACGGCGCCAATCTTTCCACGGTGGAGTCCTACGATCCAGCCACAGATACATGGACCGCGCGCGCGGCCATGCCCACGCCCCGTCAGGGGCTAGCCGGCGGGGGACTAGCTGGTCAACTGTACGCCGTGGGTGGAGGAGACGGCGCGTCCTATTTCTCCAATCTGGAAGCCGGATTCCCGGGGATGGTCCCTGGCACGACACTCAGTTTCACTCTCACGGGGATGGTGGGGGAGGTGGCGTGCGGGTCGGTTGAAGTGAGCAACACGGCGTGGGTGAGCGCGGGGACGGCTTGCCAGACGGTCGAGGCGAACTCGAACCTGACGTCGTTCACGGCGGCGGGGCCGAGCCTGGCGTTCACGGCGAGCACGACGCTGACGACGGCCAATCCGGGTCCCGAGAGCGACGTACAGTACCGGATCGTGGTGACGAATACCGGGACGGCCACCATCACGAGTCTGACGGTGTCGGACACGGTCCCATCGGCAATTCCGTCCTGGACCATCGCGACCGACCAACCTGCCGGGATCAGCTCGGCGACGCGGTATGACGTCCCGGGGTCGGGGACGCGGTTCGAGTGGTCCTCGGGGGCGGTGAGCCTTCCTCCCGGGATGAGTCTCACGTTCACCATCTACGGAACGGTCTCCACGGTGTGCGCGGGGGCGACGGTGAACAACGTGGGTGTGGCGACGGCGGGGGCGGCATGCGGGCCTCCGGCGAGTCTGGTTACAAATACGGCCTCATTCGTCTTGCCGGCCGTCCCGTCGCCGTCGTTCACGGTGGTGAAGACGCAGACACCAGCTTCCCCCGCCCCGGGTTCGCCCGTCACGTACCGGATCGACGTGACGAACACGGGATCGGCGACGATTGTGGATCTCACGGTCGTGGACACAGTCTCACCGGTGGTGACTGGCGCCACGACGATGACGCCAAGCGCGTATCTTCCGCCCGCGGTGTCGCAAGCGCTGGGCGGTACTCGGTACGTCTGGAGCGGAGGCCCTCTGGCGTGGACCACCATGACCCCGATGCCAACGGCGCGGTGGATGCCCGCCGCCGCGATTGTGAGCGGACGCTTCTATGTGTTGGGTGGAGGCAACGCGGGTATTCTGACCGCAAACGAGGAATACGATCCAGCGACGGACACCTGGGCGACGAAGGCATCGATGCCAACGGCGCGGTCCAGCCTCGCCGCCGGAACAGTGGGCGGAAGGTTGTACGCGGTAGGTGGGGATATCGGTGGTAGTGTTGTGTCGACCAACGAGGAGTACGATCCGGCGATGGACGCGTGGGCCACGAAGGCGGCGATGTCAACGAGTCGTGGCTACCTAGCCGCCGGGGTGATGAACGGGCGTCTATACGCCGTGGGTGGGTACAACGGCGGCTCGTCGTTGACAACCAACGAGGAATACGATCCGACGACTGACACCTGGGCGACCAAGGCGGCGATGCCGACAGCGCGGAATTGTCTCGCGGTTGGAGTGATGAATGGCCGCCTGTACGCGGTCGGCGGGCGAACAAGCCCCGGCGTTCAATCGGCATCTGTGGAGGAATACGATCCAGTGACGGACACCTGGGCGATCAAGGCGGCAATGCCGACGACCCGCCGAGAGCTCGCTGCCGGGGTAGTGAACGGACGGCTGTATGTGATGGGCGGTACGAATGACGGTCCCAGTATGGCGACCAACGAGGAATACGATCCGGCCATGAACGCGTGGACGATCAAGGCGGCGATGACGACGGCTCGTAATTGGCACGCCGCCGTCGCTATGAATGGCCGCCTCTACGCGGTGGG
>CAYHEI010000377.1:0-3699 GCA_964355385.1 uncultured bacterium
TCTTGCGTTGCCGATGCTCGGATCCGACACCTGGAACGACGAGGCCCTCCGCAAGCGACCGGAGAGCGTGACCGTCGAAGCGTACTTTCCCGCGAGTTTCTGGCCGGAGTACGACCGGCCCCTCACGCGGCGCTTCGTCCAACGGTACCGCGACCGCTACGCCGCCGACCCCGACGCCCTCGCCGCCTCCGGCTACGAAGCGGCGCTCCTGCTCATGGAGGCCGCGGTCCGCTCGGATGGCACCCGGGAAGGGTTGCGCCAGTCCCTCGCCGACGCGGGTGCGATGGAGGGCTTGACGGGGCCCGTGCGCATGACCCCCCAGCGCGAGGCCGAGAAGAGCGCCGTGATCCTGACGCTCCGGAACGGGAACATTGCTCCGGCGGAGTGAATTGACCGGCCTGGCGCTGGCGGCGGTGCTCGCGGCGGCTTGGGCCGGAACGTCGGAGGCGGCCGAGACCCGCGACCCGAATGCGCGCTACTCCCTCTCGCTCGGTCCTTCCCTGCACGCGCCGCATATGGGCGAACTCAACAAGCTCATCGAGGAAGCGCCCGTCCCCGCCGGCTGGAATCCGACGGCCAACTACACCAATCCGAGCGGCTTCAAGGGCATTGCGCTCAACGGCGGGGGCCAGATCAAGCTCGCCTACCACTTCGACGACGATCTGCGAGGCGGACTCCAGCTCGGCACCAACTGGATCGCCTACAAGGACACCCTGCATCTCTCGAATGTCACGAGCGGAACGATGATCGCCGACGCGACCGCATCCCTCGAATTGCAGCTTCCCCTCGCGAAGATCGGGGTGTTCTTCGAGAAGGTCTTCCAGTTCGAGGAAGATCCCCGGCTTCAGCTCTACGCCGGCGGGTGGGCCGACCTCGGAACCCTCATCGGAGCCCGTGCCAAGGCCCGCAGTACCGCACAGGTCGGCGAGTCCTCGGACGCCGGCAGCGTTTCCGCGGACCTGAACGGAAACGGATGGGGCGCCGGCGGCCTCGGAGGCGCCGAATTCCGCATCGCGGAGCGCCTGTGGCTTTTCGGAGACGTGGGCTTCGAATACTTCGTCATCCGGACCCTCGAGTACCTGCGCGGGAGGACCCACGCATCGGTGAACGGGGTGGAAATCTCGACGGAACCCATCCGGTTTCTTGCCGCGGGATTCGTGGTGGACAACACGGGCAAGCATGTCCCCCTCGACTACAGCGGCTGGTTCCTGCGCATCGGCGTCCGGACCGGTCTCGGAGGATCCCCGGAGGAGTGAGCCGCCGGGCGAAGCGCTCCAGCGCCGCGATCCTGGGGGCGGCGGGTTTGCTGCTGACGGCGTGCGGTCCCGTGTCCACGACGCGTCCGGGCGCGGGCCTCGTGCTCATCTCCAAGGAGCAGGAGTTCGCGCTCGGCGACGAGTTCGCCGAATCGTTGCGCAAGGACGCCGCCGCGGGCAAGGTGGCCCTCGTCCCCCAGCCCGCGGGCGGGTACCTGGACGCGCTGGGGCGCACGCTCACGGCCGTCTCGCAGCGTCCGGGCGTTCCGTACCAGTTCAGCTTCATCAACGAGGACACGATCAACGCGTTCGCGGTCCCCGGCCACGTTTACGTGTACCGCGGCCTGGTGGAGCTCGCGGAAACCGAGGGCGAATTCGCGGCCGCCCTTGCCCACGAGATCGGGCACGTGGTCGGCCGCCACTCGGCGAAGAACGTCTCGAAGGAGATGTCCATGAGCCTGGGGGCGGAGGTGGTGCTCGTGGCCCTGGGCGACACCGAGTTCAACCGCATCGCGGCCAATCTCATCCTCACCGGCGCGATCAAGAAGTACGGCCGAGACGAAGAACGCCAGGCGGATCTGCTCGGCGTCGAGGAGTGCGCCGCCGCGGGCATTGACCCGCACGGCGCCGTCGCGCTCTTCCGGAAGTTCGAAAAGACGTTCGCGGAACGGCCCAACGCGGTGGAGGGGTTCTTCGCGGATCATCCCTTCTCGGGCGAGCGGGCGGACAATGTCGGGAAACACATTGCGACGCTCAGGCTGCAGCCCGGGCTGCGCACGGACTCTCCCGCCTACCGGGCCTGGCGCAAAGCCGTCCTCAGCGCTCCGGCGGCTCCCCCCGCGGCTGATAGCTCAAAGAAATAACGGGCGCCCAGCCCAGGTCGCCCGCGGGGGCCAGCGCGCCCTCCAACGAAAGGCCTCCCCACCGCAGCGCCGCGCCCCCCGTCGGAACCCGCGCCGGACGGCCCCCGGCACCGGCCGCATAGCCCACGCGCAGATCCAATTCCGTCCGCTCCCCGACCAGCGCGTACTCCGCGGTCGCCGCGCCCCCGGCGCCGCCCGCGCGCGACCACGCGGCCTCGACGGCGCCGCGCACGCGGTCCATCCCAACGAGCAGCCCGCGCGCTGTCCCGGTCACTCCCGCCGCTCCCGACGCGGGCAGCGGTTCGCCGCCGAGCCGGCCGAGGTTCCGCCCCACCGCGTAGGTTCCGACGACCTCGCTCCACTGCACGTGCAGCCCCGCGCCGGCCGCCAGCCCCGCGCGCGCCGCACCGCCGAAGGACCGCTGCACGTACGTCCCGGAGGCCCCCGCGGAGACGACCGCCGGAACCCACTCCCGCAGGAAGGACAAGTCGGGGGCCGCGCCGGCGACGACCTGGAGCGTCTGATAGTCCGTCGCGGCGGCATCGCCTCCGTCGTTCCCATTCAACGTCTCCACCGTCCCCTTCACGTTCGCGCGGAAGACCCGCGCCAGCAGGCCGGCGGTGCCGAGCCCGTCGAACCGGTACGTGCCGGCCAGATTGCTCGCGGTCAGCCCGAAGGGCCAGATGACATGCGTCGCGGCGACCGCGGCCGCGACGGTTCCCATCCGCGCGGGGTTGTCGGCCACGGCGGTCGCGTCGTCCACGAGCCCGGCGGAGGCGCCCCCCGAAGCCGCCGCGAGCGCGCTCATGGGGATCTCAAGTTCCGCGACCACGGCCTCGCCGTTGGTCGGCGCCTTGGCGGCGGCA
This sequence comes from uncultured bacterium, assembly GCA_964355385.1. Classification (GTDB taxonomy): domain Bacteria; phylum Oederibacteriota; class CAKKQC01; order CAKKQC01; family CAKKQC01; genus CAYHEI01. The sequence continues at coordinate 2,986 of CAYHEI010000377.1, forward strand.
ACCAGGGCAAACCAGATCCCCGCGAGCGCGATCATCTGGAATTGTCCACCAGGATGGAACCCTTGATCGATCTCGCGCCGGGCGGCCTGATGATGTAGGGGTACAACCCCGTCGCGACCGGCTCACCGCGCTCGTTGCGCCCGTCCCAAGCGGCCGCGTTCCCGCTCTCTTCCAGCTCCCGCACCACGCGGCCGCGGACGCTGTAGACCGTGATCGAGGTCCCCGCCGGCAGGAACCCGAACTTCACGGTGCCGCCCACGGCGGACGCCGGCCGGAAGGGATTCGGGAAGACCCGCACGTTCTCCGGCGTCGGCGGGACGGGCGGGGGCCCGGAGTACTTCCGGACGGACCAGTTGTCCGCCTGCAGGAGGTCGCCGGACCGGTTCTCCTGTCCCACGATCACGAAGTTGCCCGCCGCATCCGCCGCCACGCCCCAGGCGTAATCGTCCCCGTGGTCGACATTCGTGACGACGGAAAGCAGCGGCACACCGCTGCGTCGATCCAAGACATCCAGCGAAAGGTCGAAGGAACGCGAGACCATCGTCGAAAGTGTCGCGCCCGCCACGTACAACTTTCCGTCGGGACCCAACGCGCACCCGAATCCGTAGTCGTTCGTGCCCCCATCGATGATACGGGACCACTCGACGCGCTGTCCGTCGGGTGTGTATTTCCGCACGAGCCGATCCGTGCCGTTGAGCGTCGACGTGGTCGTCC
>CAYHEI010000378.1:0-3695 GCA_964355385.1 uncultured bacterium
TCAGACGTGTGCTCTTCCGATCTGGCCGCTCGTCCCGCCCGCGGCGGCGCTGGCGCCCCTGCGCGCGGTCGTGCGCGGCGCGGCCGAGGGTTACCCGTTCTGGTACAGCACGGAGGGGAAGCTCAAGGTGCTGGAGCTGCTCCTGGAACTCAAGTCGCTGCACGGTGGCGCGGGGGACGCGCACCGCGCGCCGCGTCCGCGCCTGCCGGACGCGGTGGAGCGCGCGCGACGGTTCGTCGAGGCGGCGGTGGACCGCCCCCTCACGCTGCGCGAACTCGCCGACCGCGCCGGGTTGAACCCGTTCACGCTCATCCGCCGGTTCCGGGTCGAGACCGGCGTGACACCGCTGGCCTATCACCGGACGCTACGCGTGCGGGAGGCGGTGAGGCTGATTCGCGAGGAGCGCCTCACGCCTCAGGATGCCGCCCGCCGCACGGGTTTCGGCTCGCTGCAGCATTTCAGCCGGGCGCTCAAGCGTCACACCGGCCGCCCGCCGCGCGCCCACCGGGCGGGCGGGTGATCCGGGTCCCGGTCTTGCTCCTCGCACTGGCCGCCGGCGGCGCGCGCGCCGTGACGTTCGGCGCGTGGGTGCCGGACTTCGACGACGGATTCGCGACGTTCCGGGCGCGCGTCGGTGACATGGACTCGATTTCTCTCTTCTATTATTCGTTGAGTTCAACCGGCGCCGTGATTCCGCCGAAGGCGGGAGAGCATCGCGAGCTGATCGGCTGGGCGCAGGCGCGCGGCGTGACCGTCTGGGCCACGGTGGGGGGGACGCCGCCCACCCTCCCGGCGGCCTTCTCGGGCGCGGCCGGAGAGCGGGCTGCCGCCGAACTCGCGGCAGTGTGCGAACGGTTCGGGTTCGACGGCATCGATTTGGATTTCGAAGGTATCAACCGGACAGCGCGCGACGCGTACACGGTGTTCGTCCGGAAACTCGCGGCGACGCTGCACGGGATGGCGCGTCCCCGCCGTCTCGCCGTCACGGTCCAGGACTTTCCTTCCGCCGAGGACGAGGCCTCGATGGCGTTCGACTACGCCGCGCTCGGCGCCGCGGCGGACGAGGTGCGCGTGATGTGCTACGACTACTCGTACGATAAGCCCGGCCCCCTGATGCCCCGCCAGTGGTACTGCGACATCCTCTCGTTCGCGGGCAGCCGCATCCCGCCGGGCAAGTTCATCGCGGCCCTGCCCTGGTACGGCCGCGACTGGACCGGGGGCGGGCCGGAGCACGAGGACCTCCTCCACGGCCAGATCGAGGCGCGCACGGGCATCGCGGGGTATCTTGAGCTGCTCGCGCGGCACGGCGCCACGCCCTCCTGGGACGAGGAGGGCGGGGAGTACTGGTTCGCGTACGAGCGGGAGGGGAAGCGGCACACGGTTTGGATGCCCGAGCACCGGAAGTTCGCCTGGATGGCGGAGGCGGCGGTGGCGGCCGGCGCCGCCGGGCTGTACGTCTGGCACCTGGCCTACACGGATCCCGCGAGCTGGGAGGTGGTGCGGGCGGTGCGAGGGCGCCGCTAGTCAATGATCGTCAAGAAAGTATCAAGGGATGGCAACCGGCGCCCTTGAGACCCCCGGAGGGGAAGCGTAGGCTGGAGGCGGACGGGCCGCGACGGACGGGGGGGTGACGGCAGGCGACGTCAAAGGGGAGCGAGTGAGAGGAAGACGCTGGTGGCGAGCGGCGCTGGTGCTCGTGGTGCTCGCACTGGCGGGTCGCGCGGGCGCGTGCATCACGGACGTGGGGGTGGACACCGATTCGCCCCCCGCCGACTTCGTCTTTCCGAACTGGGTGAAGGCGACGGTCGCCATCTTCAACCTCGAATGGTGCGATGCCGCCACGTGCCCCGGGTCCACGGATGCCACCATCGAAGGCCTCACCTTGATCAACTACGGGAACGCCACGGGCGGCGCCGCCGGCGACATCACCGGCATGTACGCCTGCTTCGACTGCTACACCGCCCCGGGGCCCTGCACGCCCGCGAGTGCCTCCGCCGCGACGCTCACCTTTGCCGGCGTCTGGAATGTCGACGGGTCGCCGCGCCAAGCCTGGACCTGGGAGGGCTCCATCCCGCTGGCCGCGGACCCGTGCGCGAGCTGCGCGTGCATGCACCTGATGCGCGTGTTCGTGGACATCGCGCCCTGTCCGACGGCCGGGAACACGATCCAGCTCGGCCCGGGGTACGACCCGCTGAAGGACCCGATTCAGCCCGGGGGGATCATGGACGCGCTCGGGTGCGACGCGCCGGCCACGCCCGTGTTCGACCCGAGCCCGAAGACCATCGTGTACGCCACGAAGGTCGCGGACCGAACGATCGCGGCACCCGGCGACACGATCAACTACACGATCTATTACGGCCGGCCCGGGACCGCGACGCTGTCCAATATCGTGATCTTCGACACCCAGCCTCCGAACACGCACTACGTCCCGGGCAGCGGCGTGCCGGCGCCCGACCCCGCCTGGAGTCCCGATCCCGGTCCGCCCCTGCGCCTGCAATGGACGGTCACGAGCGCGGGCACCGCGGGGGGGCCCACGGGCGAGGTCCGCTTTCAGCTGACGGTGGACTGGGGGAACGGCGAATCGTTCGAACCCGGGTCGGGCGACACGGCGGCGCCCGAGGGGGCGCGCCTCACGAACCGGTCCTCGGTCTCGTTTCCCGGGAGCAGCTGTCCGATTCCGAACGTCGTGACGCTGCCGACGGACGTGACCGTGCGGCGCTTCCTGTTCTGGAAGCTCGGCAGCAACGACATGCTGTTCTCGGCCTCGCCGGGCCAGCCGCCGGACGAAATGACGTACGAAATCTTCCTACGCAACGAGTCCGCGACCAAGACCTGGTGGAACGTGCGGATTTGGGATACCGTGCCGACCCAGGTGACGTCCTGGTGCGTGGGCTGCGGCTTCGAGGACCCCTGCGTGGGCTGGACGATGACGCCCACGGGGTGCGCGGCCGCCTCGCCCGGCTGGCAGCCGTCCGGTGCCCAGACGCTGCTCACGTGGCAGATGATGCTGGCGCCCGCGGAGACGCTTTCCGTGCGCTGGAAGGCGCAGATCCTGCCGACGACGCCGCCCGACACGCTCGTGGTGAACAACGCGTCCGTGCGCGCGTTCGGCAATCCGCGAGTCGTGGGCGGGACGGGCGACTCCGGGACGCCGAAATCGTTCACGCATCAGGCCACCACGAAGCTGCCCACCACCTACGTGAGCTACGTGGGCATCGCGGCCTCGGACAACGACGCGCAGGGCTGCCCGGGGCACTTCATCAGCTTCTTCCCGATGAACCAGAAGACCGTCTTCGAACTGCGCGCGATCGAGTACCGCAACCTGACGTGGGCGCTGACGGGCGGGGTCAGCCAGTCCATCGGCTGCCTCATCGGGGACTGTCTGAACGGCTTCCCCGGCAACGCGGCGTGCGGGCTCGGCAGCGGGGCCATCTCGGGCGGCGGGCTCGCGGGCTGCCGCGTCGAGCGGTCGCCGGCCGTGTACGATCCCATCTCGTGGCGCTTCGACAACTGCCCGTCGTATCCCGCGAACTTCATCTACAAGGTCACGTCGAACTCGCCGGTGCTCTGGCAGATGCTCACCCATATGAGCCATGACGCGCAGGACAGCGACACCTACGCGCCCGCGACGACGCTGTCCTACACGGGGCTCATGCACTATATGTGGCGCCGGTACGGGATGGACACGGCGGAGG
>CAYHEI010000379.1:0-3694 GCA_964355385.1 uncultured bacterium
GCGCTGGATCGAGTCCCGCGGGATCGCGCAGTGGAAGGAATACCTCACGCAACCGGAGAAGTGCGCGGCGTTCACGGCGGACTGGATCGCGGCAGGCGAGATGTGGGTGGCGGAGCTGGAGGGGACCGTGGCGGGCGTGTTCTGCCTGGCTGCGGCGAGTGACTGGGCGCACGCGGTGTGGCCGGACGCGTCGGCCGCGGAGCGGTACGTGTGGAAGCTCGCCATTCGCCGCGAGTTCGCGGGACGGGGTCTGGGGCTGCGGATGCTCCGCCGCGCCGAGGTGATCGCCGTCGCGCAGGGCGCCACGTCTCTCCGCCTGGACTGCGTCGCCGACAATCCTGCGCTCGTCGCCTACTACGAGCGCGCCGGTTACGCGCCGAACGGAGTGATCGAGGCGAACGGATGGCGCCTCGCCCGCTTCGAGCGCAGGGCCGGTTAGGACGGCCGCGCCATGGAGCGGCGAGAGGTGTTCGACGCGACAGCCGAGCTCTACGACGAGGTTCGGCCGCGATATCCCGAGCCGCTCGTTGAGGATGTCGTTCGCCTTTCCCGTATCCCGGAGCACGGGAGAATCCTCGAGATCGGCTGCGGCACGGGCCAGGCAACCCTGGCATTCGCCCGGCGCGGGTACGCGATGACTTGCGTCGAACCGGGCGAGCACCTCGCCGCGCTGGCGGAGCGTAACCTGGCCCCGTACCCGGGGGCGATCGTGCGCCGGGGCCTGTTCGAGGACTGTCCGCTTCACGAGCGCTCCTTCGATCTGGCGATCTCTGCGACGGCGATCCATCACGTCCGCCCCGCCGCGCGCTATGTCAAGACGGCGATATTCGGGAGATCATCGTGGAGCGCGGCTGGACCATCAATACGCCGCTGGTCGCGGTCCTGTTCCTGGCTCCTTTGCGGAGGGGTTGATAAGATGGACCAGGATGCCGCGGTTTCGCGTGTACGTGGATACCTCCGTGATCGGCGGATGCCTTGACGAGGAGTTTGCAGGAGCCTCGCGTCAACTGTTGGACTGGGCGCGCGAAGGCAGGATCATGATCCTCGTGAGCGATGTGGTGATCGACGAATTGGAGGAAGCGCCGGAAGGGGTGCGTACGATCTTTGCGGGGTTGCCGGTTGAGTCCGTGGAACGTGTCGCCGTGGATGAGCGAGTGAGGAATCTCCGGGATGCGTATCTGAGCGCGGGGATTATCGGACCGGCCTCCGCCTACGACGCGACGCATGTGGCGGCCGCTTCGGTGGCCGTCGCCGATGCGATCTGCTCGTGGAACTTCAGGCATATCGTCAGGCTGGACCGCATCAGGGCCTATAATGAGGTCAACGTCCGAACTGGGTACGGGACGTTGACAATCATGTCACCCAGGGAGGTCAACCTCGATGAGCCGACCGACGCATAAGAAGACGTTCGACTGTCTGTCGTTCAAGGACCGAGCGCAGTCGCGGCTTCTGGGGGAGACCCGCGGCATGACGGCCGACCAGGAGATGACCTACTTGGCGAGGAAGGCGGAGGAAGGCCCCCTCGGGCAGTGGTGGAAGCAGGTGAAGGAGGCGACCGCGATCCGAAAGGCTTCGGCTGCACCACCCGCCGCGCGACCCGCCGGCCCGAACGGCTCATCCGCGGCATAAAGGGCGAGGGCCTGGGGCCGCCCAGCGCGAACACGAGTCGCACGTCCGAGGATCACCGTCGCTTGGCGTAGTCCCCTGACCCGCGCGCGCACGCTGAAGACGGTGGTGGACACCGTGCGTCGGCACTGGGCCGCCAGCGGAGTACCCGGGGTGGGCTTCGCGATCACCGATCGCGACCGGACCATCCACGCGGCGGGGTTCGGCTGGGCCGATCCCGCGCGACGGATACCGTTTACGGCGCGCACAATCATGCCTGTCGGCTCGGTGGGGAAGCCGTTCACGTCGCTGGCGCTCGCGAAGCTGGCGCGCGCGGGAAGGATCGTTCTCGACGCGCCGGTCGCGCGGTACCTCCCCTGGTTCCAGGTGCGCGCCTCGCGCCCGATCACCGTGCGGCATCTCATGAACCACGCTGGCGGGATTCCCTCGGGGAGCGACCTGGCGCCGTGGGGGGCGAAGTACGATCCCGCGGCGTTGAAGGGTTTTCGAGCCGCGTGGACGCCGGGCACCCGGTTCCACTACTCGAACACCGGATACAAGGCGCTGGGATACGTGATCGAGCACGTCACCGGGCGTCCGTTGCGGGAATACTACGAGCGCGAGATCCTCGGGCCATGCGGAATGCGCCGGTCGCTGGGCGCGGTGGACACGCGCTCGCGGAGCGCGTGCGCGCGCGGGTACTGGGAGTGGCGGGACGACATGCCGCGCGGCCGCGACCGCCGGCTCGACCCCGCGCCCTGGACGGAGTACTACGGCGGCGACGGCGCCATCGTGTCGTGCGCGGAGGATCTCTGCGCGTTCGCGCGTCCGTACCTGCGCCGCCGCGAAGCCGTGGACGAGACGGGCGCGATGCGCTGCTGGGGCACGGCGCGCTACGCGTCGGGCTGGCTCCTGTCCCGCGTCGGCGGTCATGCGACCATCGGCCATGGCGGGAGCCATCCGGGATTCTGCAGCTGCCTCTCCATGGACCTCGACAGCGGGTACGGCGTGGCCATCTTGAACAACGGGCCGTGGGGATGGCTTCCGGCATACGACTTGGTCGTGCACGCGCTCAAGCTCCTGGCGGGACGACGGGCCAAGCCGCCCCGGATCCCAAAGCCCGCGCGCTCGCCGCGGAGCATCCGCGTATCGTCGCGTTGGGCGGCGATCGCCGGGACGTACCGCGCGCACAACCCCTGGCTGCCGGTGATCCGCGTGTTTGTACGCCGCGGGCGGTTGCACGTCGCTGGTGGGCCGGAGGAAGCCGCGCGGATGTGGCCCGGCGGGCCCCGCCGGTTCAAGGTCGGGGAGACCCGCGTCACGCCGGAGACGCTCGCCTTCGACACCGTCGTGGACGGGAGGGCGCAGCGTGCCATCTATTCCGGAACGCCGCTCTACCGCGTGCGCTGACCAGCCCTCTGGCGCCGGGAAGCGCGCGCCCGCCACGCCCGCACGGCCTCGTGCCCGGGCAGCAGGACGGCCGCATGCTCGAAGTCGCGCGACGCGGCCTTCCAATCGCCCCGGGCCGCGCGGTCGAGACGGCCGCGGGCGAACAGCGCGACGCCCAGGCGGCGCTGGGTGGTGGGGCCCGGGCGCATGCGGACGGCGCACGCGTACGCGTGCACGGCTTCGTCCCAGCGGCCCCGGCGCAGCGCGTCGCCTGCGTAGACGTCCCAGGCGTCCAGGCGCTCCGCCGGACCGAGATCGGCCGAGGGGCGCAGCGCGCGCAGCGCGTGCGCCGCGTATTGCGGGAAGCGCACCTCGGATCCCGCCGGGTTCCAATGATAGCCGGCGAGCGGGACGAGGCTGACAACGCTTCGGTAGGCCGCCAGCGCGCGTTCGAGGCGGACGTCGCCGCGGATCGGTCGACAGTGTCCATCCTCGACCGGAAGCACAGCGTCAGATTCTCCATGGTCGACCTAGAGGGCCTCAGGAAGCTCGCCGCCGTCGCCGACGCCGCGGCGCGCGGGATGGAGGGCACGGGGCCGCTTCACGCCGAGGCGGTCCGGTTCGTGGCCGATGTCTCGCTCAGCCGGATCAAGGCGGACGTGCGGGACCTGCACGCATGGACTAAAGCCTGCGAAGGGCA
>CAYHEI010000380.1:0-3688 GCA_964355385.1 uncultured bacterium
CGCCGCGCGCGGGTGGGAGCGGTTCGCGGCCGGCCGCCGGGCGGCGCTCGGCTGGGCGGTCCCGCTCGCCGTCCTCGCCGCCGCCTTCGTCGCGGGCGCGCACCGGGCGGGGGCGCTCGCGGACGGCTTGCGCGACCGCGAGTTCGTGCGCCGCCACGTGTCCTGGGGTGACGCGGCGCCGGGCGCGATCGCGCCGACGCTCGCCGCCGCCTTCCGTTCGGCGGGACACGCCGCGCTGTGCGGCGCGGGCGTGCTCGCCCTGGCGGGCACCTCGACCGTCCCGTTCGTGGCCTGCGCGGCCGTGTGCTGGTCCGAGATCGTCCGCGATCACCTCACGGTGGCGGGACGGCGAACCACGTTCGCCCCTCCGCGGGCGGCCTACGCCGCGCGGCCCGATCTCGCCGCGTTCCTCACGGCGGCGGGACGGAGCGGCTCACCGCCGCGGCGCCTGCTCTATTTCGCGAACCCCGTGGGAGCGAACCGGCGAATGTCCTTCGGCGTCCACGCCGTGTTCGGCTACCACGGATTGCCGCCGACGCGCTCCGTCCTCATGTACCTGCTCGCCTCCACCGCGCCGCCGCTGGGCAATCCCCGGATGCTCGAGCTGCTCGACGCCGCCTGGGATTGGACGTCGGGCCCCGCTCCGTCGGGCTGGCGCAGGACGGGGACCCTCGCGGATGAGGAAGGACGGATCCTCCCGGACAACGCGGCCCCCGCGAGCGAAGGCGGGGGACCGCCGCACGGCCGCGTCTTCCTCGCGCGCGAGGCCGTGCCCTGCGCGGACGCGGACGCCGCTCTCGCGGTCCTGCGCGATCCCGCCTGGACCCCGGCCGTCGCGACCGTGGATCCGCCGTCCTCGGGGCCGCTGCCGCCGCGATTCGGCGACCGCGCGGCGATCCGCCCAACCTGGGGCCGCGACGCCCTCGCGGCCGACGTCGCGGCGGAGTCGCCGGTCCTGCTGATCTTTTCCGAAACCTGGTACCCGGCCTGGAAGGGATTCGTGGACGGCGCGCGAGTCCGCATCCTGCGCGCGGATCTCGCCCTGCGCGCGATCCCCGTCCCGGCGGGATCGCACACGGTCCGCATGCTCTACGACTCCTGCCTCTTCAAGCTCGGCCTGTGGCTTTCCTGCGCCGCGGTTGTGTTGCTCATTCTCGCGCTGCCGGTCTAGATGAACAGCGACGCGGCGAGCGTCGCGAGGGCCGCCACCGCGCAGAGGCTGACGAGCATCCCGAGCTTGAACGTCCACGAGTCGTACACCTGGATGAGCTCATGCTCTCCCGCGGGCACCAGGAACCCCCGGAGCGAAAGGTCCGTTCGCAGGATGGGAACGCGTTTCCCGTCGAGGAACGCCTTCCAGGCCGGATACCATGTCTCCGAGAACACCACGAAGGCGGGCTCCGGCGTGACGATCCGGAGAGACAACCGTTCCCGCTCCCACTCGAGCCGCATCAGCGCGCGGGCGGACAGCCGCTCCGGGATCCGCACGGGCGGAGGCGGATCGACGGTCGCCGTCGCCGGAGTCCAATCGGACCGGCGGAGGATGTCGAGCACCTCCGCTTCGCCGGCGCAGAATTCGACGCGTGTCGCCAGGAACACGCGCCCCGGGGCCTCCGGACATTCGTAGGCCGTCGCCGACTCGCGTTCCTCGTTGACGAAGACCTCCCGGCGCACCCAGCCCCGCCGCGCGACGCGCGGGTTGACCTCCCACGCGACGTTCAGGATGCGCCAGGCCTCCGGATTGCCCAGCGGCGGCGCGGTGGTGGCGAGCAAGTGCATGAGGACGGAGCGGGTCAGGGGGAGGCTGTGCATCCCGAAGACCGAGTGCACCCCCCGGTCCATGCGCAGGTTGTTGACGGTCACCACCTCGTGCGAGAGCACGCGGCCGGGCGGGACCGCGGACGGCGTCAACCTGCCGAGCGGCCCCGCCAGATCGGCCCGTTTCGCCCACTGGTCGGCGTCGGCAAACGGCGTCCTCGAGGCCGCCGTCAGGAAATGGTCGCCGGTGACGACGCCCCACAGCACGGCCTGACCGAACAGGGGCGGGACCCAGCCGCCGGACATCGCGGCCAGCGCTCCCGCCCCGGCCAGCGCGGTGCCGGCGGTCCTCCGGAACGCCCCGCGCACCGTGTCCCGGATGCTCCCGGGGGTCGCGTCGCCCCACCGGAGATGCCGCTGCACGAACTCGATTCCCTCGAGCCTGGCCGCCAGAGCGGGAGCGCGGGAAGCCGCGCTCCAGGAGCAGACCGCGAGGACCAGCAGGAGCGCGGCGCCGCACCGCGCCGCGGTTCGCCGGGCGGGAAGATCGTCGCACGCCCGCGCCACGAACCACGCCCCGGAAAGCTGGACGAGCATCAGCCAGCGCGATGCCGCCCTGAACCCGCCGAGCACGGGGAGGCCGGCCAGCAGCACGCCGACCGGCGTGTTCCGGCCGAGGGCCAGCACGAAGGCGCACAGCGCCATCACGGCGAATCGCGCGTCGGACCGCGCGTGATACGCGAGGCCCGCGACGGCGAGGACGCAGGGGGCCAATCCGAAGTAGTCCGAGGATGTCGGCAGCGGCTGCGGACCGAAGAACGCCGCCCCGCCGTGTCCGAACAGATCCGGAACGACGAACGCCAGCAACTCGGCGGGTTGCAGCACCCATTGGTCCTTGAACGCCCAGGCGTAGAGTTCGGTCCGGGATCGCACGGACAGCGGGAAGTACTCCGCACCCGGGATCCACATCACGGCGCTCACCGCGGCGCAGGCGCCCGTGAGCAGCGCCAGCGCGCCGATCCGCTCCGCTCGGGACGCGCGCGTCGAGGAGGCGATCCACCACGCGGCGGCGGTCCACGCGAACACGGCGTACTGGACGCCCACGTTGAACACCGGAAGCGCGAGCGCGACGCCCGCGAGCACGGGCCAGCGCCGGCCTCCCCTCGTCCGGTAGCGCTCCAGGCAGATGAAGAGCCAGGGAAGCCAAGCGATTTCCCGGATCCATCTGATCCCGCACGCGGTCAGTCCGAACAGGTGCTGCCCCAGCTCGAACGACAGGCCGCCGGTGAACGCCGACAGACGGCGCCGCCCGGCCAGGCGCAGCAGGACGTACGTCCCCGCGCCCGCCCACCAGAGATGCAGGATCGTGTCCAGGGCGTAGAAGGTTGCCCGGTGAACGGGGAAACACAGCGAGATCAGTTCCGTCGGATACAGGATGAAGGCGCCCAGGGAGGCCAGGTACGGCATGCCGAGGAAGAGGTGCGGGTTCCAGAACGGAAGCCGGCCTTCCCGGTCGAGCGTCTCCCGCGCGAAGCGATAGTAGGGGTAGTCCACGAGCGACCAGTCGGCGTAGGCGAGGCCGGTCCGCGGGTCGAGCGCGCGAGCGAGAAACAGGAGCGGCGGGAGCAGCAGCGCGAACGCCGGGAGCATCTTCCCCGCCGCGGCCGCGAGCGCCGTCAGCCTTGCGCCGTTCGAGGAGCCCGCCGGGCGTGCGCTAGAGGGCAATCGGAGCCGGGGCCCGCGAGACGCTCCACCAGCGCGGATCGAGGTCGGGGAAGAGGAAGTCCGCGCGGGCGAGGACGGCGATGCGCTCGCGCTCGCCCGGCCCGAGTTCGAGACCGCCGAGGATCCGCTCGGCGTAGCCCGCGAGCTCCCGGAAGTCGTCGGCGTGCCCGTTCAGCCGGACTTCCGCGTAGTCGCGCGCGTTGCC
>CAYHEI010000381.1:0-3684 GCA_964355385.1 uncultured bacterium
ATATACACCCTTTCCATACACGACGCTCTTCCGATCTGGATGAGGGCAAGGACGGGCATGGCGGAACGTCAATGATAACCCGTCCGCCGCGTTCCGAGTTCCTCGCGGTTATTTCTGGCAGTGCGGGCAGTAGACCGTGCTGCGGCCTCCGTCGCGGGCCAGGCGCAGCGGCGTGTGGCACGCGTGGCAGGGCTCACCGTCGCAGCCGTACACCCGGAGCCGGGCGCCGTAGAGGCCGGGGCGGCCGAAGAGGTCGAGGTAGCCCTCGTCGAAGGAAGTCCCGCCATGCTCGATCGCGGTCGCAAGCACGCTCCGGATCGCGTGATACAGGTCCTTCTGCTCCACGGGAGTCAGGTCCGATGCGGCGCGGTCCGGCCGGACCCGCGCCTGGTGCAGGATCTCGTCGGCGTAGACGTTGCCGATTCCCGCGAACGCCTTCTGGCCCACGAGCAGCGGCTTGATCTCCCCCGCCTTGCCCCGCAGCGTCCCCGCGAACCGGTCCCAGGTGAAGAACGGTTCGAGGGGGTCGGCGCCCACGTTCGCGAGCTCCTTCAGGCCCGCGATCTCGTCGCGACGCGCGAGCCGGATGAACCCGAACCGCCGCGGATCCCGGAAGACGAGACGGCGGCCGTCGGCCAGCGCGACGAGCAGGTGCTGGTGGCCGGGCGCGGGCCGGGCAGGAGGGGCGAGCAGCACCTGACCGCTCATGCCCAGGTGCACCAGCAGCGCCTCCGCGCCCTCGAAGAGCAGCACCAGCACCTTCCCCCGCCGTTCCACCCCCTCCAGCGCGAGCCCGGTCAGCCGTCGCGTCACCTCCGCCGCGGGCGTGCGGAAGAGCGAGGACGGGCGGGCCTCCACGGATTCCCAGCGGACGCCCGCGATCGCCGCGAGCTGGCGGCGGACGGTTTCGACCTCCGGAAGCTCAGGCACCGTGCAGGCTGGCGGACGCCGCCGGCGGAGGGGCCACCAGTTCCGCCTCGACGCGGATCAGCAGCCCGCCCAACTCCTGGTCGGTTTCGGTATGCGGTACCGAGACGTGGCGCAGGCGGCGGGGATCCGAGATCCACACCGCGTGCTCGCGGGCGGCCAGCCCGCCGTCCTTCGCGAAGGGCAGCACGAAGCGCACGGAGCGGGCGGAGCCGTCGTCCGGATCGAGGGACGCGCCGATGGACCACGTCTCCCACCAGGTCCCGGCATCGGCCGGCAACGGGGGCGGCGCGGCCGCGGGAAACCGGCCGTCCGCCTTCAGCGCGGCGAACGCGGCGGCCGCGGCGTCCCGAGCAACGTAGCGGTGTCCTTCGATCGCGATCCGGCACGGCGCCGCCACCGGGAGAGTCTCGAGCGGGGACGCCTCGCCCGCGCGCAGCGGCAGCCAGAGCACCGGCAGGCGCGCCGCGGACCCGCTGGGATGCAGCGGGTCCCAGGTCGTCCAGAAGCCCGGCCGCCCGCGCGGCGCGGCGTACACGCACAGCAGCGGCAGGCCGTTGAACGTCGGCCGGGCGGGGATGCCGGCCGAGCGCAGCAACGCGGCGAGGGCGCGGACCTGCTCGAAGGGGTTGCCCTTCCGGTCGCGGAGCACGGCATCGGCGGTCCGCCAAGCGGACGGATTACCCGTCGGACCCGCGTCTTCCGCGAGATGTTCGGCGGCCCAGTCGCCGAGCGCGTCGAGCACGGGAACGAGCCGCGCCCGGTCACCCGCGGAGAGGCCCCGCAGCGCCTCCGCGCGGGCGCGCTCGACCTCGAGCGCTTTCACGGGAATCGCCCGGCTCCCTTCGATGAACACCCGCCGCCGCCGGGAGAGCGCCGTGGGGTCCAGCGGGGTGTCGCGGGGGATCTCGGGCCAGCCCGCCGCGTGCGCCTCCGCCAGCACGCAGAGCTTCACCTCCAGCGCGTCCGCCGGGGCCGCGAGCAGGATCGTCAGACCCACCGCGGTGATCACCAGGCGAACGCCTCCCGCTGCCCCACGCCCCCGAAGGGCCGGTTGACCTCCAGCCCCCCGAAGAACTCGCGCGGTTTCTTGAGATCGACGTCGTCGGGCAGGGCAAAGAACCTCCCGCGCCCCTTGAGCTTGACCCATTCCTGGCGATACTCCATCTCCAGCATGTTCCCCACCAGGCTCGACTGCGCGGTCGAGAGTTCCGCGGCGTTTCCCCGCCGGGTGAGGCTCGAGGACGTCCCCAGATAGATCGTCCGCCAGTTGACGTAGAAGTTCCTGCCGATCGACTTCCCGATCGTGAGCTCCGTATTCTCCAGCGCGCGGCTGGCGGCATCCAAGGAACCGGCGCTCGCGCCCCCCGCGGCCGCCGTCGTGGTTCCGGTCGCGGCGCTCGACTGGCGCCGGCTGCCCCCCTGCCGGACGCGGAGCACGTCGACGGGGATGCCGATGGCTTCCAGCGCGAACTTGACCGGTGAGACCAGCCACGTCAGCGCGGCCCCTACGACGGAACCGAACGCGCCGGCTCCCGCGGCACCCAGCGCGTCCAGCCCGGTGAGTGCCACCAGCAGCGCCGACTGGCTCGGACGGATCGACACGGTCTTCGTCGTCGTCACCGGCGCCACGTCCGAGGCCGTCTTGGTCGGCTCTTTGGGGTCGGCCGTGTTGCTCTTGACGGCGGCGGCGGCCGCCGCTTGTACCGGCGCGAGAATCTCGATCTCCCCGCTCACCACCTCGGGATTGGCGGCGAGCCGCAGCGAGTACTGGAGGAACTTCTTCTGTTCCTCCTCGCTGGCCGTCGCCTGCTCGCTCTCCGGCTTCGGGCTCACGATCAGCCGCACCTTCAGCTCGTCCACGTTCGCGCGCTGGTTGTCGTCCGTCAGCAGGTGGGTGTCGTAGAGAACCACCTCGCCGATCAGATTAACCTTCGGCGCGAGCTCTCCGTTGCCGGGAAACTCGATGAGCTGCCGGTGCCCGGGGACGTCGATCAGGAAGAAGTCCCGCCCCAGGAGAGAAAGCTTGCCGCCGGGCTCAAGCTCGAGCTCGCCGGAGGCGTCCAGGCGCTCCCCCTCCTTCAAGAACTTGATCCGGCTCGCTTCGCGGATCCGGACGTCGAACCCCAGCGCGAACCCCGTCGCCGCGCCGAACCCGGCCCGCCGGACTTCCAGCTTCTCGTTGGAACGGCCCATCATCTTCTTGAGGACGAAGTCCTTCGCGAGCGCCACCACGTTTTCCCCGAGGTCCTTCGGATGGTAGGACACGCTCTTGCCGAACACGATCGTGCCGACGAAATTGAGCGACCGGCGGGCCCAACGCGCGAGCGGGCTCGGTCCGGCCTTCGCCCCCTCGGCGGGCCCCTTCGTCTTCTTCTGGTTCTTCTGGCCCCCGGCGGCCTCGCCCGCGTAGCTGATGATCCCGTTCGCCAGCCGCAACTCGGCGCCGACCTGGGGATCCGGACCGGTGATGGTGACGGCCTCGTCCCCAGCCTCCTTGTGGAGCCGCCCCCGGAGCCAGGCATGGACGTCGGCCGTGTCCGCGACGACGATGGGCAGGCCGCGGTCTCCGAACGTCGCCGTGGTCAGATCCACGGCCCCGAGCTTCCACCCCGCGACGCTGAAGCGTCCCTCCAGCTCCTGCCGGTCCTTGCGGGTAGCCGCGACCAGCGCCTTCACCTGCCCCTCGCCGTCCTCCATCTTGAGGTCCACGCTCCAATGATCGATACCCTTGGCGAAGAGCTGGTCCACCAGCTC